>NZ_DIAC01000107.1:26438-28782 GCF_002414625.1 Methylophaga sp. UBA5088
TCATTCAAAGACAAATTGCCATCAGAGAAAATGATGCATCTATCTAATTCCGTGATAGTGCTGACATCCTGACTTAACGAACCACCTGCCTGATGAGGATTTCCGCATAAATAGAAGTCAGGCGTAGATATGTTTACTAGTCCACTTGCAGGGATAGAAACTTCATTGTTTGAGTACAGTTCTTTTAATGTAACTTTCGCCCCGTTATAACTTGCTAAAAATGCAAACCTGTCACCCTCAGAGAGCAAAACTACAGGTGATGTCGTGTAAGCGTTTCCACCTGCTACAACCTGCAATCTAATGCTTCCTGGAGAACCACTACTTTGTAGCAAAATTCCTCTTAATGATGAAAGATTACCTGCAACCCCATAGCTGATTATGCAGCCATAGCTACCAGAGCTTTTATATATGCCTGATACGAAAATAGTGAACGCTTTCGAAATAGAAGGAATATCAGCATAAATATAAGAACCTAGAGAATATGCACGAATGTTCCCCTGTTCAGTGAAAGAAATATCACCCACAAATGAGATAGGCGTATTCCTCAATAGCTCACGTCTATGTGCTGAACTTGGGAAGAAGTCAGCAATAATGCTTTTGTTTTTAGCTTTTTGGTTCAATCTCACAGGCACAGTCGGCTTACGCCCTGGATACCAAAGCTCAGGCGCTGTGATTCTGTTATCGGGTAGATAAACGCTCACGCTATGCCTTCCCGTTCCATGTCCATGGCGTTAACGTCAGCACGGTCGTGCCACTTGTGGCCACACCAGAATCATTCTTGATGTAGAACTCACAGTCATCGCTGATGGTAATGCCAGGCAATGAAATAAATTGCTGGGTACCGACCGCATTTAATGGGAATGAACCAATATAAATATGCGGAAAATTATCACCTGGCACCGGCGCGTGATTGGTGCCTTTGATGTTTTTATCACGACGGTACAGATGCACTGATTTGCCACTGGTGGCCAGCGTTGGCAATGTAATATCCAAAACGGCATCCGCGAACCGGACCTTGTCGGTTAAAACTAAGGCGGTAGCTTGTGCTTCTGTGCTGTAGGCAGCATTGGCTATCGATGTCGCTGCACTAATGGCCGTATGCTCGGCTTGCTTTTCAACAATGGCTGCAGAGGTATTAATCGTCATGATTCACCCTCACAAAAGCCACGTTTTGAGCAGTAATAACAGGTAAACCAACTGACTCGGCAGGGCTGACCAGGTATTCACCTATCGCTTTAATAGCGTTAGCTTCTTGCTCAGTAATTACGTTGTTCAGAGCCAGATCATCCAGTTGAAAACGCACGCTGTCCAAAGCCACATCAATACCACCCTGGGCTGGGCTCATCATTTCCAATGTTTTCGCCAGTAAAGATGAACCTGCAGCGGCTGTTTCAAGCTTGGTTAAAATATCCGTCGCTGCTTGTGGTCCGAGCTTGTCCATCAATGTGCGTGTAGTGATAAACGTTTGCTTCAGCTGGGTGACTGATGGTGAGTTGCACCAATCAGCCACAACCTGATCATCTGTTTCACTGCCAGGCATCAACGCTATCACGGCTTTGAGTAGTGAAAAATCCATGCGTTAGTCCTGCAAATCCCGTGTATCGTCTTCACTCAGATATGGCACGCCGTTAATGCGTACAAAGTCTGAGCTGGTGACATCAAACGGCACTTTGTGCTTGGTTTTCTCGCCACCTTTTGGATCAACGTTGAGCAAATCAGAGATTTTCACTCGGCAGCCAAACAGCTCGAACTTTTGAGATTCATCCAGGGCTTTACCTGTTGAAATAATGTCGAAGGTGTCCATACCTCTCCAGCTGCCTGCTGATTTGGCGGTTTCCACCATCAAATTAAAGTTACGGCTATCAAGCTCAATTTCACCAGAGCAAGACACATCACCATCGACATAACCATCAGGCACACCATGGGTATAGGTTGCGGCACTGTTATCAGTAATCGTCGCCGTGAAGTTTTCAGCGTGGATCAATAAATCGCTGAACATAAAGTCAAAGTTTTGACCGGATAAACGTTTAGACACGGTTTAATCTCCTATGCAGTTGGATTATTTAAATCCAACACAATGTTGGCGGTGAGTTCTTTCGGAATTTCAAAAGGCCGTGCTTTCATGAACGCCTCAACCTTTTCGCGAGTAACCCAGGTGATGACAATGTCACCCTCAACTGGCGGCTTTAATTCAGCAGGAAAAGGAATGCCCTGGAACACCGTCGACTTACTCATTTCACGCAGTGGTCGCATAAGCTTATTACTCGCCCAGGCTTCACCATTTGGTGTCGAGTTAAAACGACGGTTACCGGTCAAACCAATTAACACCAGGCGAACAGCCCGA
>NZ_DIAC01000107.1:28951-29445 GCF_002414625.1 Methylophaga sp. UBA5088
CCAGGCGAACAGCCCGAGCCGCTTTATCGACTACACGCAGGTTTTCCAGCACTTGATAATCACCCGCTGGTGCATCCAGCGTTTGAGCATCCGACCAGAACACGCCAGGATAATCAGGGAAAAACGATGGTACTGAGAAGCGTTGGTCATTCAACGCTTTGGCATGGGCCATGTTGTATCGCACACCGTCTTTATCAACGGGTAAGGTGGTTTGATCCTGCCCCACTAATGGGCCAGTTTCGACGCGCATTGGCGTGTCAGCCACGCTGACACCAGAGTTACACAAACGGCCAGCGATAATGCCAACGGCATCGTCATAGATATACGGCACAGGTGAAACCCGATGCGCTGAGAGCGTGTCGGTTAGGTTGTTCACCGCAGTGATGTATTCTGACCAGGATTCATTTTCGCTATCGATACCGCGCACAGCACCAATAAAGAAAAGACGACGGCCATATTGAGCTTCGATATTAACTGCTTTAGTTTGCATGGCA
>NZ_DIAC01000107.1:29578-31627 GCF_002414625.1 Methylophaga sp. UBA5088
AGTTTGCATGGCAGTAAAATCAGATGCCTGAGTGACCGGTGTACAAATCACCGCCCCTTCAACTCGGACATTTTCATTCATGGCCATGTCAACCGCTGGATCCCAAAGCGCACCATTAGCCACCGGCACAGCCACAGCCGCCCAGTTTTCACCGGCATTTTGTCTGGCTGCAATGAGCTGTTGCTTTAGCTCTGAATCGGCTTCGCCAAGTTCAGCATCTAAATCGCTATCAGTATTTAGGAATAACAATTGATCAACATTGGTCGCTGCCACACCGATAAACAACAAATATTTCTCGACCGTTGGGAATGGGCCTTGCTGTAAATTGAGCGCATTGACCGTAATTTTAGGTAACGCCACGGGCTATCTCCTGCTTAATTTGTTTTAAAATGGCATCAAAGTGCTGCGTAATGTCGGCCTTGGTTGCCCCTAAAAATGAGCGTGCCGGCAGCGTGGTTTTCCATGATGTTTTTGGACTTTCGCCCGCTTGCTCACGTAACTGACGTAACAACGAACCAGCCTGGCCAATGGTGAGGTTTTGCGTTACCCACTTAAGGCTTGGCTTTTTGCCGTTCTTTGATTTGCGTTTATTGATGGTGAAGCCGGCCTCACGTAAGGCGCGTGCCTGGTCGCGTGTGGCTGGGCTGTCTTGATTTTTTGCACTGTTTCTTTTCAGTGAGCGCGTGGTCACGCGCTGTGTGTAACCATGCTGTTGCTTAGCCGCTATACGAGCTGATGAACGCTTATAAAAACCGACCACGGCCTCAGTGCCATCTGCGCGGATGACTTTGAGCTGTCGAGCGAGTTTCAGTAGCATTTTGCTGCCACCACGTTTCTTTTTGGCACGGGCTGGATATGCCTGGCCAGAGAGGTCCGTTTGCGTGCGAACTCGGCGTTTGCTGTCAGATATGGCTTTTTTACCCACTCGTGCAAGTAATCGACGGCGAAGCTTTGTTGGCAGGCCGAGTATTTCAATCTGCTGTTTAAGCGTCATCAGGCCGGTGACCTGAATACTTAATGTGGGATTCATGTTCTCACCTCACCTTCCAGGGCATAATCAATACGCACCGGTGCCAAGCGATAACGTTCACCGTTTAACCGTAGTGGTCCAGCAGGGTCTTGGATGATTTCCACGTCTTCAACAAAATCGATGTTGATTTCTAAATCGGCCGTTTGGTTATCCAGGATGTCGATATCGGTTTCAGGTGGATCGAGCTCCAACTGTTCGCGTAATTCGTCGTTATCGATTAACCAGGCAATGACATGGCCGAATAACAGCTCGGCGGGATGCTCCTGGTGCGGGAAACGCTCAATGACGATGGCTGCTGTGTAATGCAGGCGAAACAGCACCATGCCATCGTTGCCCATATCTTTGGCCACACCAACGAAACGGGCATTTTCTGCCCAAGCATCGATGTTTTCAGCCGCGACCATGTTCAGCTTCAGCACGGATTCAGTGATGGCTTGTAACATCTTCATTACAGCAGCACCGCGTGAAAACCATGCGTTTTCATTTTTGGGTTATCAGGAAAAAATGTATTCCAGAGCGATGCAATGGATGACTGGCTTTCATCGAGCCAGAATTTTTCTGTTTGCTCAGATTCTTTGGCCTGATTTTCAGCTACTTCTCGGCGGTTCATGCTGATGAACTGTTGCAACAGGAACGCTTTGGCACGGCTATAGACCGCCGCTTCATAGTGAACCAGTAATAGTTCACTGCTCACGACGGGTGATGAGTTTGCAGCCAGGTAACTTTCAAAGTCAGCATAACCGAGCGTTAAAAGGTGTTGCTTTACAGGGTCCAGCGTTTCATTCACACGCACGACGGCCAGGCTTAAGCCTGTGCTGATCGTGTCGTCTGCAATATCTGAAGGCACACGGTATTTGCTCATCAAATCAGCCGTGGACACATCAGGCCACCACCCATCATTGGTGATAGGTGATGCGCTTGCTAGTGATGGTTTTCCCGTTAAACTCATGCGAACCCTGTGTTATGTAAGGTGCCGGAACAAAACACGAACCACTTCTAATACAGCGTTGGAGTGCTTC
>NZ_DIAC01000107.1:31714-38251 GCF_002414625.1 Methylophaga sp. UBA5088
AGCGTTGGAGTGCTTCGTTTTTTGCCCTGCCCCGGCGGTGGAGCCTGTAAAGCGGCTGAATTACTCTTTATCAGCCTGGGCTTGTTCTAACTTCTCAATTTCTTTGAGTGCTTTACTCATTAGTGTTTTGGTGCCATGCCCTTCTGGATTAACCTTTTGAGTCGCTTCACACCAGGACACGCAGGCTTTAAATTCCCCCTTCAGGAAGGCATTCTTTGCCATCATGTTCAGCATTTTGCTTTTCACTGGCATCGCCAGTTCCCACTTCGCATCCAGTAGCACTTTCACCAAGTTATCCAGGTACGGGCTGGCTGTTTTCTCTTCCTTAATTTGTGCACTAGCCCAGTCATAGGTGTAATCACAAATGAACGTTTCCATCGTGCTGCTAAAGCCATGCGGCATGGTTTGCTTTGGCGTTTTCACCAGGTAAAACCCCAGGTGTAAGCCTTGCTCGATATCACCGATATCGAATAACCAGACCATCATCATCACGGCCACGCTGTTCGGGTAGTCGTGGCCATTGGCCATGTAATCTTCAACAAACGGCATATAGTTCGGCAGCAGCTCTTTTTTCATCGCTGCTTTATCTTCTATGGTGTCTTTGGTGCTTAAACGCTGAACATCGGTCTGTAACGCAGCTTGGTATTGTTCAAGCAGTTGTTTGAATGGCTTACCATCACCAGGCGTTTGAAAATGTTGATTAGCGTCCAAAGTCTCCTGATTTAGATCAGGTTGATGTTTCAACTGAATCGCCTTCAATTTACTAATCGGTTGCTCAGTCTTTGGCTGGCTCAGTTGCTTTTCACCACCCGGCTCTGCTCGCTTTTGTTTTAACTGTCTTAATTTGCTCATTTCGGCTCCTGTTTATCCCTGACCGGCACCCCGGTCAGGGAACAGTGGGTTGCATTGCTTCAGGGTGTTATTCGGCTGTTAACTGAATACCTTCGATAAAGGCGGTCAATTCCTCATCCTCAACCACATAACCTTGGTTCGCTGAGTTAAAGTCCTGCACTTCGTCTTTCTCTGGTTTGTCTTTTTGCAGGCGACGAACCGAGCTGTCTTGAACGTAAATGGATAAGTTTTTTAGTGGTGTGACGAGCACTTTTCCTTCTGGGAAGAAAGGCGCATACATCGTCGGCATGTTGCCGTAAGCCTTAGTAATACGACCGGACAGCATGGCTTTTTCCGTCGGTGTATTACCATTGGTTTCGTAATAGGTACCTTCTTGAGAAGACAAAATGTCTGAGCCAACAATAAAGACCAAATCATCACGGTTACGGTGATAAATAGGCAGCATCTGTCTGGCTTCATGAGCCAACACATCCAGATTTTTAAAATCAGCACTACCCAAAACCACTTCATTAGTTGCAGCGGCTAAATGCTGCGAACCACCATTGAAATCACGAATCTTTTGCAGCCAACCAATATTCATATCTTCAAGATTAGGGTTAGCATTGATGTCACTATTTGTGGAAACTGATGTGCCATGCCAACCGATAGTCAGCATGTCGTTACCAATGGCTTGGCGAACAAGCTGCATATAACGAGAAGCAAAATCAGGGAATTTCGCCCAGGCATCAATCAAGGCATATTTAATGGCCACATCGAATTCTGTTTTAAAGCATTCGTAGCCTTTTGAATCCGTATCGGCCAAGTGTTTTGGGACACGTTCACCGGATCCGGTGGTATCTGTTCTACTCGCCACACGGCCAGATAAGAACATGCCAACCTTTTCGCCTTTTAGCTCAGCAACAGGCACAGCCCCATTAATCTGACGAAGGAAAGGATTACCATCTTCAATGATCTTGTTATAAATGGTTTGCGCCACTGTTGGCGTAGCAGCGTAATGTTGACCGGCCGAAGGATTACCCGGTTGCAGCCCGAAACCACGAGCGGTATTAACAAAGTGGAGGTCTAATGCTTGGCGACCTTGTTGAGATAAATTCATGTCTGATTCCTTACTGATAAAACGGAGTTAGATGTAGTCGTCAGCTTTGAAGGAATCACCTTCATGCTCACCGGCATTGGTGCCAGGTTGTTCTTCCAGCGCGGCTTTGAACTGTTTGGTCAGCTCATCAAACTTGGTTTGCAGTTTGTTAAAGGCTTCAGCATCAACCGTTGAAGCTTGCTCACCACCTTTATGGCTGGCTTTGGCATCCTTCAGTTCTTTGATTTCCGCTTCTAGTGCAGCAAAGCGTTCAGCGGTGATTTCCAGTTTTTCAGGTTCACCGCTTGGCTTACCTTCACCTTCTGGCTTGCCATCTAGCTGTTCTTTAAATGCAGCTAATGACTCACTTAAAGCTGTCATTGAAGCCGTCAGTTGTTCTGCGGTTTTCTTATCCATGTCGCCCTCGTCGGATTTGTCTTTGGAAAATAAACGTGTAAACCAACGCGGGGGCTGGTCGTCGTTGTGTGAATCGTTGAAGTTGTGAGTCTCGTTTTCGACGAACTCACCTAAGATGATGGTTTGGTCTTTGTTAGCGGTGAATCGCATTTCAGACGTCGCTACTGAAGCCGGTGTGTCTGTGGCAGCAAGACCAGATAGATAAAACTTGCCGGTGTCTCTGAAGTTAGGCATTAACTCCATTGAGGTGTGGAGACGCTGCCCTGATCTAGCTGTTGATTGATAAATCTCATTCGGGGCAATTTGAGCGTAAAGGTCGACGCCACCTTCTGAGTTCTCTTCAGCTCTGACGGCAACAACGCTGCCCATGCTGTACATGCGAATGTGATCCGGCCAGATTTTCGCCTGGTATAACTCTGGGTCATACGTTTCAGCGGCATCTCGTAACCATTGCGGATCTATGTCACGACCATCGATGGTTTTGCCACTGCGGCCGATGCGTTTCCACTCTGTTTTTAACTTAGCCATTCATCACCTGGTAACCTTAAATTTTCAGCTTCGTGCTGGTTTTGTGAAAATATTAGGTCTTAAAAAACCGTGATTCAACGCTTTTGCTTTGGCTAGATTCCTATAACAAATTACTAGGAAAGTTAAGGACTTACTTCGCTTTTTTTGTGTGCTTTGGCACCTAAAATAAGGTCAAAAACACAGAGGCATCATGGCGAAGTATTCAGCAGAGATAAAAGAAACGGCGAAAAAGCTCTTTATTAAGGGCTGGTCTATCACTGAGATATCAGCTCAGACCGGCGTGAATGAGCGAACGCTGTATAACTGGCGTGATGCTGACGAGTGGGAATCCTTTGCTGCACCGGACACAGTTGAGCAAGCCATTACCAGGCGAATCAATGCACTGATTGAGATTGATAACAAAACAGAGTCACAGCAGCGAGAGCTGGATTCACTGGTGGCTAACTTTGGCAACCTTCGCATCAACATCGCCCAGGCTCAAAAACTACAAGCTGAAGCGGTGGCCATATCCAAAGGTAACTACATACCGCATGAGTTTCGTGACTCAGCCCCTACCGAAGAAGAGCTAAAGCAAGAGAAAAAGCCCCGGCGTAAACGCAAAGAAAAACCGCCCAAGAACGATATCTCCAACATCACTCAAGAACAGCTGGATGAGTTTAGACAATCCCACTTCTTCGAATACCAGTTGCTATGGCATGAAAAGAAACGCCAGAGAACACGCTTCATCCTTAAATCGCGTCAGATTGGTGCCACCTATTACTTTGCTTATGAAGCATTTGAGGATGCCGTACTCACCGGTGACAATCAGATATTCCTATCTGCATCACGCGACCAGGCCGAAGTGTTTAAGGCTTACATCATCGCTATTGCTAAAGAACATTTTGATGTTGAGCTAAAAGGCCAAGGCGTCATCATTCTCTCTAATGGTGCTGAGATTCGCTTTCTCTCAACCAACAGCCGAACGGCTCAGTCTTACCACGGCCATTTATATGTGGATGAGGTGTTTTGGATACCGGACTTTGAGAAGTTATGGAAAGTCGCCTCGGGTATGTCTGCTCATAAAAAATGGCGTCGTACCCTCTTCTCTACACCATCAGCACAATCACACCAGGCTTACCCGATGTGGTCGGGTGAACGGTTTAATAAGGCGAGAAAAGAAGACGACAAAGTCGAGTTTGATATCAGCCATGCAGCCTTAAAAGATGGCGTATTGGGCATTGATAAAATCTGGCGTCACATGGTCACGGTGAAAGATGCTGAAGCCAATGGCTGTGATTTATTTGATATTGAAGAACTACAAATTGAATACACACCGGATGACTTTAATAACCTATTCATGTGTGTGTTTATTGATGATGCCAAGTCCGTTTTCGCACTCCACAAACTCATGGCCTGCATGGTGGATACCGATGCCTGGTCAGACTATCACCCCGAAGCGGCCCGGCCATTTGGTAACCGCCCTGTCGCCTTGGGTTATGACCCATCACGCACGCGAGACAATGCCACACTGGCGATATTAGCCATACCGCTTAACCCACAAGAGAAATGGCGCGTACTCAAACACATCAGCTATAACGGCCAGAACTTCCAGTACCAAGCCAACCGCATCAAAGAAATTGTGGAAACGCACAATGTGAAGCACATCGGCATTGATATCACTGGCATCGGTTATGGCGTATTTGAGCATGTGGAAAACTTCTTCCCACGTGCCACGCCGATTAACTACAGCGTACAAACCAAAACCGAGCTGGTGTTAAAAGCCCTGGGCGAAGTCGAGTCCCAACGCCTGCAATACTCCGCTGGTGATAAACAAATTACCCAAGCATTCATGATGGTCACCAAAACCGTCACCCCAGGCAGCAGCCAGATTACCTATGGTGCCAACCGTTCCAACACCACTGGCCATGCCGATGTGGCCTGGTCCATCATGCACGCCCTTAACTATGAGCCATTAGTCCCACGCCGTAAGTCCACGATGAAGATGGCCGCTTAACAGGAAACCACCATGTCAGACACCAAAATTCAATTTACCTTTGGCGATCCCGAGCCAGTACTTAATAACAAGATGACCGATTATCTCGGTGTGTTTACTGACCTGGGCGGTAAATACTGGGTACCACCTGTGAGCCTCAATGGCCTGGCCCAAACCCGTGGGGCAAATTCGCATCACAACAGCATTCTCCATTTTAAGAAAAACATGATTTTAAAATGGTTTGAACCATCCAAAATGCTGAGCTACAGCACACTAAAACAAATCGCGTTAGATTTTGAAGTGTTTGGCATGTTCTATGTGCAAATATTCACCAATGGCTTTGGCCGCCCTGTTCGGCTGGGCCACTTACCCTCCATTGCTATGCGTCGGGGTAAAAAGCCTGGTGTATTTTTCAAGCTGTTATCCGATGGCAGCGAAATAGAATTCGCCCCCGATGAAGTCATTCAAATCAATGAATATGACGTGATGCAAAGCATCTATGGCATACCGGAATATATGGGCGGCATACAGTCCGTTTTACTCAGTGAAGACGCTGGCCTGTTTCGCCGTAAGTACTATAAAAACGGGGCTCACATGGGCTATATCTTCTTAACCTCCGATACAGGCCTGGAAGAAGATGATCTACAGATACTCTCTGACCAGGTATCGCAATCTAAAGGCCCCGGTAACTTCCGATCGATGCACCTCAATATCGAAAGAACCAACGCCAAAGAACCGGTGAAGATCATCCCCGTGGGTGATATTGGTACCAAGGATGAGTTTGAACGCATCAAAAACATTACCCGTGGTGAAATCCTTTCCATGCACCGGATGTATCCAGGTTTATCTGGTGTGATACCAGAAAGTAATAGCGGCTTTGGGGATATGGAAAAGATTATGCGGGTATATCACGAGCTAGAAGTCGGAGCAATGCAGCAGCCGTTTTTAGAATTGAATGAATTATTGGGTAAACAGGTGGTGAATTTTAGAGAGCCGGATTGGAAGTTTGAGCTGTGAATAAAATCCCAATAACTATATTGTAGAACTACATGACTAGCTACAATCCCAAGTAATATAGATTATCCTGCACACTAACTCACTGTATAAAAAGAATTAATTAAACATGAATTAAATGTCATACTATAGTTAACACAACTACCTTATGCAATTTCTTGTGAATGACAATTTTTTACTCCCGAAGAATGGAATCTCTTATGAACACTTCGCAAAAAAACAAACTAAGAAACGCCTTTGATTCAATACTTCGTGCTGACTACATTACACTAGACAACATTGATGAACTTGGAGATCTTGAAGAATACTTCATTGATTTTTTTGGTATTTTACAGAGCTTGCTTCAAAAACAAGACAGTTTCATTAGTGGAAGAAGAGGCACTGGAAAGACAACTAACTTACTCAGAGGGTACTTCGAGTGTCTAAAATCTATAGCACCAAAATTAAAATCAGATAGTCACATTCTCGGAAATAGAAAAGTACTTCCTATCTACGTCGACCTTAGCACATGTAATGATCTTTTTGACAACGATAACGAAATTACATCAGTCGAAACACATTTCATAAGACAACTGATTGATTCTCTAAAGAAACAGTTATATCTGATGTTCGATGATAAATACCTGGCTTTTTTTCAACGTGAAAATCCTACATTAAATGATTTGGAACTTATTGAAAA
>NZ_DIAC01000098.1:0-2192 GCF_002414625.1 Methylophaga sp. UBA5088
TCGAATAATGGCTGCTTGCTCTGCATTGCCATGCTGCATGGCGTATATCAGTGGTAAAGTGGGTTTGCCTTCTGCAAGATCATCGCCGATATTTTTACCAATAGTCTCGCTGGATTGGCTGTAATCCAGTAAGTCATCCACTAATTGGAAGGCGCTGCCCAAGTGCATGGCGTAATTGGCCATTGCGGTTTCAATATGGGGCTCAGAGCCAGAGATGACTGCACCTAACTGGCCAGCAGCCTCGAATAATTTCGCGGTTTTATGATGGATAACCTCAAGATACCGTGCTTCGGTAGTATCTGCATCGTGACAATTTAATAGTTGCAGTACCTCGCCTTCAGCAATGACATTCGTCGTATGAGAGAGAATTTGCATCAATCGCATTGATTCAATTTCGACCATCATTTCAAAGGATCGAGTGTAGAGAAAGTCACCGACCAATACACTGGCTTCATTTCCCCACAGAGAGTTCGCTGTCTCCTGGCCGCGACGCATATCAGAATTATCCACGACGTCATCATGTAATAAGGTGGCGGTGTGAATGAATTCGATAATGGTGGCAAGATTAATGTGTTGGCTACCTTCATAGCCACATGCTCTGGCGGATAATATAGCGATGGCGGGGCGAAGCCTTTTACCGCCACTATTGATAATATAAAAGCCAAGTTGGTTAATGAGAGCAACATCTGACTGTAAGCGTTGTTGGATCAACTCGTCTACAGCTTTCATGTCATCTTGAATTAAAGAATAGATGGATTGGATATCCACGGAACCGTAATCTGCCTATAATGTGTAATTTAAACGCGTACTTTCTCATGAGCGAGAATACTGCGCAAATATTTCAATATGAATTTGATCTCCTTGAAGAAAGGAGATACAATTGCCGGTCTTTTGTGGGGTAACCCGCATTAACACTATTATACTTTGGAGACAGCGATGTACGCTATTGTCGCGACTGGCGGTAAACAATACCGAGTTAAAGAGGGCGAAAAGCTCCGCATTGAAAAATTGACTGCTGAAGCCGGTGATACGGTTGAGCTTGATAAAGTTCTGTTAGTTGGCGAAGGTGAAGACATCAAAGTTGGTGCGCCTTACCTGGACGGTGCAAAAGTGACTGCAAAAGTGGCAGCTAACGGCCGTGGCGATAAAGTGAAAATCGTCAAATTCAAACGTCGTAAGCACCATCAAAAACAGATGGGTCACCGTCAAGCATATACTGAAATCGAAATCACAGGCATCTCAGCCTAAGAATCGGAAAAGAGGTTTAAGAAATGGCTCATAAGAAAGCTGGTGGTAGTACTCGTAACGGACGTGATTCAGAGTCTAAACGCCTTGGTGTAAAACGCTACGGTGGTGAATTAGTGTCTGGTGGTAACATTTTAATACGTCAGCGTGGTACACGTTACCATGCAGGTCGTAACGTAGGTATCGGTAAAGACCATACTTTATTTGCAACAGCTGAAGGTAAAGTATTATTTGAGACCAAAGGTCCTCAAAACCGTACTTTCGTCAGTGTTGTTGCTGACTAAGAATATTTGTTAGCCCGTATGGGGCAAACAGCACAAAGCCCCGCTGATGCGGGGTTTTTTGTTTCTGGCATATACGTTTTATGACCAGAAAGAACATAAGATTAAGGTCGGGAAGCGACAATGAAATTTGTGGATGAAGCGAAAATTAAAATCAGTGCCGGTGGCGGTGGTAACGGCTGTTTGAGTTTTCGCCGTGAGAAATTCATTCCTTTTGGCGGTCCTGACGGTGGTGATGGCGGCGATGGTGGTGATGTCTACCTATTGGCAGATTCTCAGGTCAACACGCTGATTGATTTTCGTTATCAACGTAACTTTAGAGCGCAGCGTGGTGAGCATGGTCGTGGTCGTCTGTGTAGTGGTGCACGCGGTGAAGACTTGGTTATCAAAGTGCCTATTGGTACTGAAGCTTGGGATGATGATACCGATGAACTCATTGGCGACTTAACTAAGGACGGTGATAAGTTACTCGTCGCAAAAGGTGGTTGGCATGGTCTGGGTAATGCGCGCTATAAATCCAGTATTAACCGAGCCCCACGTCAAACCAGTGATGGTACTCCCGGGGAAGAACGTACATTGCGGCTGGAGATGAAGCTGCTCGCTGATGTCGGACTGTTGGGATTACCCAATGCGGGTAAATCAACCTTTATTAGTCAGGTGTCAGCT
>NZ_DIAC01000098.1:2305-4198 GCF_002414625.1 Methylophaga sp. UBA5088
CTGCGCAACCTAAAGTCGCAAACTATCCTTTCACCACACTTTATCCGAATTTAGGTGTGGTTACCTTAAAAGACGTGCGCAGTTTTGTGATTGCCGATATTCCTGGCTTGGTCGAAGGTGCGGCAGAAGGCGCGGGTTTGGGGATTCAGTTTCTGAAACACTTAACGCGCACACGTTTACTTTTACATCTTGTTGATATGGCGCCAGTTGATGTGAAACAGGATCCGGTAGAAAGTGTACAGATTATTAATCGTGAACTGGAAAACTACAGTGAAGCTTTAGGTAGTCAGGACCAGTGGTTGGTTCTGAATAAAATGGACCTAGTCCCAGAAGATATTCGCGAAGATTTATGTCAAGAAGTGCTGGACCGACTGCAATGGAAAGGTAAAGTGTTCTACATTAGTGGTCAGAGTGGTGAAGGGTGTGATGCCCTCGTCAACGATGTCATGAATTATCTGGAAGAGTCTCGTGCCAGTGAAAAAGACAAAAGTGCAGATAGTTCACAGGATGATGTTCAGGAATAAACTTCAGTGACAGAGCCGCATCAGCAATTATTGAACACTAAGCGCTGGGTTATCAAAATTGGCAGTGCTTTATTGACCCGTATTGGTGAAGGTTTGGATACGGATCGTATCCGTTGGTTAAGCGCGGAAATAGCCGAATTGCGTCGCCAAGGTAAAGAAGTCGTGCTAGTCACATCTGGCTCTGTGGCTGCAGGCATGCAGAAGTTGGGCTGGAAAAGACGTCCACATGAAATTCATCGTCTGCAAGCGGCTGCCAGTGTTGGTCAGATGGAGTTGGTCAACGCCTATGCCACAGAATGTGGCAAGCACGGTATCCATACGGCCCAAATCTTACTGACTCACTCTGACTTATCAGATCGTGGTCGCCATCTTAATGCACGAAGTGCACTGCAAACGCTGCTCGAACTCGATATTCTGCCCGTGGTGAATGAGAACGATACCATTGCCACAGAAGAAATCCGCTTCGGAGATAACGATACCTTAGCTGCTATGACGGCCAATCTTGTTGAAGCCGATGTATTAGTTATTTTGACAGATCAAGATGGCTTGTTTGATTCTGACCCCCGCACAAATCCGAATGCTCGCATGATTGCCGCATCAGCTGCCAGCAATGCGGCACTTGATCAAATGGCCGGTGATAGCAAAGGTGAGCTCGGTCGCGGTGGTATGACCACTAAACTATTAGCTGCACGTCGTGCAGCACGTTCAGGTGCTTACACCGTTATCTTATCCGGTAAACATCCTGACAATCTTCGCCATCTGGCCGCGGGAAACGGCGTAGGCACATTACTGTGGCCTGACAATAAACCGATTACAGCGCGCCAACAGTGGTTGGTGGGACACTTAATTGCTAAAGGGCAATTGGTACTCGATGATGGTGCTGTGGCTGTGTTAAGAGAGCAGGGAAGAAGCTTGTTACCGGTTGGCGTAACCCATGTGGAAGGCCAGTTTACCCGCGGTGAACTGGTGATTTGTCGTGATGTGAATGGTAAAGAAATCGCCAGAGGCTTAGCCAATTATAATGCTGACGAAGCGCGTCTGATTAAAGGCAAACCCAGCACTGAAATTGAATCTATTCTGGGCTATGTTGGCGAACCAGAATTAATTCACCGTGATAATCTGGTATTAACCAGCTAATCAATAAAAAAACAAAATTGCAGACATAAAAAAACCGACGTAAAGTCGGTTTTTTTATAAAGTCGAAACTTTAAATTACATTGCGCGAACAGCGTTGTTCAAGCGGCTTTTACCACGAGCAGCAGTATTCTTGTGAATAATGCCTTTACCCGCCATACGATCTAATGCAGGCGCTGCAACTTTGAAAGCAGCAACAGCTTGTTCTTTATCACCAGCTGCGATTGCTTTTCTC
>NZ_DIAC01000098.1:4302-6892 GCF_002414625.1 Methylophaga sp. UBA5088
ACCAGCTGCGATTGCTTTTCTCAGTGCTTTAATCGTTGTACGCATCGCTGAACGTTGGCTGGCGTTACGCTGACGGTGTACTTCTGCTTGACGCGCGCGTTTTCTTGCTTGTGCCGAATTTGCCAAAGTGCTTCTCCTAAAAATTCATTTATCTGTAGCTAAACCTAGCTATCTGTATTTACAGATGAGCCCGACATTATCCGGATTTTAATCTGATTTGTAAATGGTATTATGTGATTATTTTTCAATAGGATGACCCATGCGCATAATCACAGCCAATGTGAACGGTATTCGAGCCGCCGCCCGTAAAGGTTTTTTTGACTGGTTGCCTAAACAAAACGCAGATGTTGTCTGTATTCAGGAAACCAAAGCCCAAGTTCATCAACTCGAAGATGATATTTTCAGGCCGCAAGGATATCACTGTTATTACCATGATGCTGAAAAAAAGGGCTACAGCGGTGTGGCATTGTATTGCAAAGCAGAGCCCGATGAAGTCATTGTTGGTATGGGCAATGAGGAGTTTGATGCAGAAGGTCGTTATATCGAAGCGCGTTTTGGTAATTTGAGCGTCATTTCACTGTATATGCCCTCAGGATCATCAAAAGAAGAGCGTCAATTGGTTAAGTATCGCTGCATGGATTTTTTCGAAATAAAAATGCAGGAAATGAAAGATTCCGGTCGCGATGTCTTAATCTGCGGCGATTGGAATATTGCACATAAAAATGAAGATATTCGTAACTGGAAAGGCAATTTGAAAAATTCAGGCTTCCTGCCTGAAGAACGAGCCTGGCTAGACAAGTTGTTTGATGACATGGGCTTTATTGATGCCTTCCGTGAGTTACCTCAGGAAGAACACCAATATACTTGGTGGTCAAACCGTGGTCAGGCCAGAGCGAACAACGTCGGATGGCGCATTGATTACCATATCTTAACGCCAAGTATGAAAGGCAAAGTTAAAGCAACTGAAATCTATCGAGACGAGTCATTTTCAGATCATGCACCACTTATTATTGATTACGACTACGAGCTGGCAGAATAAAAACGAACTTTATCGCGACATAACTCTCTGACTTATTTATTCATCAGAGAGTTATGTATGTGGTCATTATTCAAGTCCGATCCAGAGAAAAAGCTAAAAAAGCAACTAGCGCAAAAGCGTGAACAGGCATTAACTGCTCAGCGTAATGGTGATATGCGACTGTTTGCCTCGCTGACACAGGAATCTGAGGCAATATTGAAGCAGTTACAACAAGTGCAGTCTGATAAAGCCTGAACTTAGTCTATGTGTGCTCTAATACATTGAGGCAAGCACGCAACGAATTACACCATAATCATAAGCTTCATCCAGCGCCTGATAAATCGCTTTGAGGCTCTGCGACTCATCGCCTAAAGATTCAATGGTGAGCACAATTGTGTTGAGCTCGGCATCTTCCAGATCTAATACGTCTTTCACATCCAGCAAGCCGGCGTTGATGCCTTCAGCCAGATGGCTGTATACCGTGCTGAGTTTCAAATTGCGCTGTTTAGCAATGTTATCTATGCCATGTCCCTTTTCAAGTAATAACAGCGTGTCATTAATGGTGTCACTCAAGCCGTTATTAAGTAATTCTGATAAGGGATGCTGTTGAATCAGCTCTAAAAACGCATGACCATAATGATTGAGTTTCTGCTCGCCCACTCCGGAAATCCGTTGCATTGCCGCCATATCTGCAGGCCGGTAACGACACATTTCCAATAATGTCGCATCATGAAAAATAACATAAGGTGGCACACCATGCTGTTTGGCTATATCAGAACGTAATTGACGCAAGGCTTCCCATAGACGCTCGTCTTGTGGGCGAACAGCGGTTTGTCTTTTACTGGCTTTAGCCGTAGATTTTTTTGGAGACTGTTTTCTTAATTTTAATGTTTGCTCGCCGCGTAATACGGGCCGACATTTTTCTGTCAGTCGTAATGCGCCATAACGTTGAATATCAATATCGAGATAACCTGTGGCAATTAACTGCCGGAAAATGCCTCGCCATTGCGTCGCATTCAGTTCAGTGCCGATGCCATAAGTGCTCAACTTATCATGCTGATTATGTTTGATACGATCATCGTCACTACCCAGTAACACATCGATTAAATAATTCACCCCAAAACGCTGCTCAGTGCGGTAAACGCAGGATAGGGCTTTCTGTGCTATTTCTGTCGCATCAAAGCTTTCTGGCGGCGTTTGGCAGTTATCGCATTGGCCGCATTTTTCAGGGGCTTCTTCATCAAAATAGGCCAGTATGGCCTGACGACGGCAAGTGATGAGTTCACATAAACCGAGCATGGCATCTAATTTATGCTGTTCAACCCGCTTGATCATATCGGGCGCATTAGAGTCTTGCATAAACTGCCGCAGGGTAATGACATCCTGCAGGCCATAGGCCATCCAGGCATTGGCCGGTAAACCATCGCGACCCGCGCGGCCGGTTTCCTGATAATAAGCTTCAATATTTTTCGGCAAATTCAGGTGAGCGACAAATCGCACATCGGGTTTATCAATACCCATACCAAAGGCGATGGTGGCGACAATGATCACACCTTCTTCGCGTAAAAAGCG
>NZ_DIAC01000098.1:7049-15425 GCF_002414625.1 Methylophaga sp. UBA5088
CTAGCCCTGATGTCATTAGATAGGCCGGCATGATAAGGCAGGGCAACCCGACCTTGTTCCTGAAGCCACTCGGCAATGGCTTCTACTTTTTTGCGAGACAGGCAATAAACAATACCGGCATCGTTGGCGTGATGTTCCTCGATAAACTGCCAAAGCTGTTGTTTGGCTTGAGTCGCTTCAGTAATCGCATAAAAAATATTGGGCCTGTCAAAACTATTCAGATAAACATTGGCTTGCTGCAGATTGAGCTGTTCAATGATTTCCTGACGCGTACGTTTATCGGCTGTAGCTGTGAGGGCGACACGCGGCACATTAGGAAATAGCTCATGAAGCAAACGAAGCTGTTGGTATTCAGGGCGAAAGTCATGTCCCCATTGCGACACACAATGCGCTTCGTCTATCGCAAACAAAGCAATACTGACACGACTCAACAAAGATAGTGTGCGTTCGTTTAATAAACGCTCTGGGGCGATATACAGCACATCAATCAGTCCAGCTTCAAGTTCTTGCTCGACTGTACGGGCTTCATTTGCTGAAAGACTGGAGTTCAGAAAAGCGGCTTTTACACCTAATTCGTTTAACGCCACCACCTGATCCTGCATCAGGGCAATTAACGGTGACACCACAATGCCAGTGCCTTTTCTGATAAGTGCCGGAATCTGATAACAAAGCGATTTACCACCGCCGGTTGGCATTAATACCAGAGCATCACCACCATGGATAAGGTGATCAACGATATCCTGTTGATTATGTCGAAAGGAATCGTAGCCAAAGATGTTCTGTAGCACGTCCAGTGCGGATTGTCCTTCAGTATACATAGATAAATCAGTGATTAAAGCAAAGGGGCATTATGGCAAATATGGCTTCACTCTGATATCGAATATGAACAGCAAATTCGGTTTATTACAGAAATACAGGCAGAATATAGCATCTTCAACTTTCAGCTCATGCCAAACATGGCAGGTTTTAAGCAAATTTATATCTAGGAATCTAAATGAACAACATTACCGTGGACAGCAATCCCAGCGAAGCACAATTAAAACAGATGGGCGTCGAGCATTGGCCCACTTGGGAAAAAGAAGTCTCTGTATTCCCTTGGTCATTTGTCACCACTGAAGTGGCATACATTGTGGAAGGGGAGTGTGTAATGACGCCCAATGATGGTGGACCTGCAACCACATTTAAAGCCGGGGATTTAGTGGTCTTTCCCAACGGTTACAAAGGCACATGGGAAGTGAAAAAAGCACTAAAGAAACGCTTTAAACATAGAGATGGCAACTTTGTGAAATGTGCGTTTAGCCGTTATAAAATCCTGAAAAATCGTATTAAATCGGCTTTTTAGGAAATACTGCTTGGCATAAAAAAGGAGGGAGGAGCTCAATGTCGTCATTAAGTTCACATTGGGGTTCCCCCTTCAATCCAACTCTAGGGTGCGTGGTTTTTAAAACTGATCATGCAGTTCAAAGTCCAGCTGTGGTTGAACAGTTTCTGTAGAAGGCAAATCAAACCCACTCATACTTAATCCGACCAGTCTTACTGGTTTATGACCCGCCTCTGTTTTCTCCAGTAACAACGGAATAATCTTTTTTAAGTCAGTCAGTTTAATGATGTGCTCGGCGCTGTGTGCCCGGGTGACTTGTTGAAAGTCAGCATATTTCACTTTAACGGTGACGGTACGTGCTTTCAGTTGTTGTTTATCCAAACTCTCAAAGACGCGTTCAGCCAAATCGAGCAGTTTGGCGGTTAACTCAGGAATCGAGTGAATATCTTCTGCAAAGGTGGTTTCTTTACCGAGTGATTTACGGATACGTTGGCTACGAACCGGGCGGTCGTCGATGGCTCGGGCGATGTTGAAGTAATACTGACCCGCCTTGCCGAAACGCTCAGTCAGTTCGCTTAATGATTTCTCACGCAGGTCCTTGCCGGTATGAATGCCGAGGTTGTGCATTTTGGTTTCTGTGGCAGGACCAACGCCATGAAATTTACCGACAGGAAGATCGGCGACAAAGGCTTCGCCTTGTTCAGGTCTGATGACATAAAGCCCGTTGGGTTTATCCATATCAGAGGCAATTTTGGCGAGGAATTTATTGTAGGAAACACCAGCAGAGGCTGTGAGTCTAGTTTCCAGCAAAATCTCACGTTTAATGGCCTGGGCAATCAATGTCGCTGAACCATTGAAAGCTTCTGTGTAGGTGACATCCAAATAGGCTTCATCGAGAGATAAAGGCTCAACTTCACTGGCATAGCGCCAGAAAATATCACGGATTTGGTTGGAAACTTCACGGTAGGCATCAAAGCGGGGCGGTACAAACAGCGCTTGGGGGCATAAGCGATAGGCGCGCGAACAGGGCATGGCCGAGTGAATGCCATATTTTCTGGCTTCATAACTACAGGCTGCGACCACGCCACGGCTGTTAGGCTGGCCACCGACAATCAATGGTTTGCCTTTGTATTCCGGGTAATCACGCTGTTCCACCGAAGCAAAAAAAGCATCCATATCAACGTGAATTATTTTGCGTTGCTTAGCCATGAGGTATCAAGAATATCAGAAGTGTGTTCTCATTATTTTCTCATTATCGTTGACTGCATGATGATCAGCAATGTTTTCTGGCTATCTGCATCTCAAGCAACAAAAGTGGAACCAGATATACTTCAATGTTACTTTAGCTGATTCAACGCGATCTGAGACCGATTTTGATAGCACGACTACGTTCATGGCATGAGAGTTTACAGGCATTTATGCACCCACGGGTGCTCACAATGCTTGTGTTTGGCATCATGGCAGGTCTGCCGTTATTACTGATTTTTTCCACATTAAGCCTATGGCTTGGCGAAGTCGGTATCGCAAAAAGTGAAATCACTTATTTCAGCTGGGCAGCGCTGGGTTACTCATTCAAATTCGTCTGGGCACCGCTGGTGGATGTGATGCCCTTACCGATATTAACCCGTTTGCTCGGTCGTCGTCGTGCCTGGCTATTATTATCCCAATGCATGGTGATGGGCTCCATTATTTTTATGGCAATGGTGGATCCAGCCCAAGATTCTTTAGTTTGGATGGGGGTAGCAGCCGTGTGTCTGGGCTTTTCCTCGGCTACCCAGGATATTGTGACTGATGCCTACTGTATTGAATCTGCCAATGCTGAACTGCAAGCGATGATGTCGGCCAGTTACATTGCTGGTTATCGAATTGGCATGTTAGTGGCAGGTGGTGGCGCCTTATTCTTGGCTAGTTATTTTGGCACCAGCATGGAGCAATATAACTTTGAGGCTTGGCAAATAACCTACTGGAGCATGGCCAGTTTATTTTTGTTTGGCATTGTGACCACCTTGATCATTGATGAGCCCAAGCAACAACAGGAATCAGCTTTAATCAACCGTCGTCATCATGTGCGATTTTTTATAACCTTTTTGCTGGCGGTGAGCGCCTTTATCTGTAGCTTTGCACTGACAGCAGACTTAACGGAGCAGGCGAAACAAAAGCTGGGTATGTTTCTCAGTAACCCTCAGTTGGTGTCAGTGATTATCGAATTGATCCGGCTGGTATTTGCCGGTTTTGCTGCAGCGTTAGTTGCGATGCTGATGACACAAATAAAGTTTATCGATAAACAAAGTGTGACTCACAGTTATGTTGCACCTATTCAGGACTTCTTTACCCGTTATGGCTGGTCTTTAGCTTGGTTATTATTGGCTCTAGTGGGCTTGTATCGGATTTCAGATATTGTGCTTGGGGTGGTGGCAAATCCACTTTATCAAAGCCTGGGGTTTACCAAAACTGAAATCGCCACTGTCGTGAAAACCTTTGGCGTGTTTATGACCATCTTCGGTGCTTTCTACGGTGGTATATTGGTTTTGCGTTATGGCGTGATGCCGATATTGATGCTGGGCGCGGTGTTATCTGCTATTACCAATCTGCTATTTATGCTGCTGGTGCAAAGCGGTCACGATATCACCATGCTCTATGTGGTGATTACCGCTGATAATTTATCGGGTGGCCTGGCGAATGCCGCCTTTATTGCTTTTTTATCCAGTTTGACCAATATCTCTTTTACCGCTGTACAGTATGCGATTTTTAGCTCATTGATGACCTTAATCCCCAAAGTGTTGGGCGGTTATTCAGGCTCTATGGTGGAATCCATCGGTTTTGAAAGCTTTTTCTTGATGACGGCCCTGATGGGGCTACCGGTCTTATTGCTGATTATGCTTGCTGGCAAACGCTTTAATCTCACTACTCCCCAATGACGCTAGTGAAATGGCTTTTGTTGATTGTGCTTGTCGTTGTTACTGTAAAACAATGTCAGCATAAAGAAGAAGTCAGTTTAGGGCCGGGTGTTAAAGTGGCTCAGGCGCCAGTGCAATCACAGCTCAGTCAAGCGATGCCGTTTAAGTTTGAAGGGTATCAAATCACACCACTGGCACACTTTTCACTACAAGCGAAAGTGTTGGGGCGTGAAGATTATCGTTTAGACAGAGAAAGTGACTTATCCCCGACCGACTTAGCATTAGGCTGGCAGAAAATGTCAGATGAGAGCGTTTTGGCGAAGATTGAAATCACTCAGACCAGGCGATGGTATTACTGGCAAGTGGAGCAGTTCCCGATACCACGACGTGATATTGAAACCCAAAGTGCCAATATGCATATGATCCCTGCTGATGGTCAGGTTGCCAAGGCCTTAAAGAAAGTAAAAACAGGACAGATCATTGCATTGGAAGGCCAGTTAATTCAAGCTAGAGCCACCGATGGCTGGTCATGGAAAAGCTCCATGACCAGAGATGATACCGGCGCTCACGCCTGTGAAGTCGTCTATGTGACATCCCTTACTATTATCGAGTAAACGCTACCCCACCAATTTATAACAAGGTTGGTAAACTCCTTCGCCCTGGCCTAGTTTCATTCGTTGTTGTTTAACGAAAATATGGAGGAGATTATCAATCGCACGCATGATGCTGGGATCGCCTTTAAGCAAATAGGGCCCATGTTTCGCCACTTCTTTAATACCAAAACTTTTCACATTGCCGGCTACAATACCTGAAAATGCTGAACGAATTTGGCTGGCAAGCAGGTGCTTAGGCAGTGATGGATCTAAATTTAATGCGGCCATATTTTCATGAGTGGGAATAAATGGCTGCTGCAGCATTGGGTCAATATGTAACTGCCAGTTGTAGTAATACGCTTCTTCCGTTTCTCTACGATTATCATGGACTTCAGCTATGGCCTGTTTGACTTTGTAGCCGACGGTCTCTGGCTCACCAATAACAATCTCATATAATTGGCTAATGTCTTCACCCAGACATTGTTTGAGGAAGGCATCCAATGTGTCGAAATAGTCCCGGCATGATTCGGGCCCGGCAAAGATTAATGGGATACCGTATTTATTTTCCGGATGAAGCAGAATACTGAGTAAATAGAAGATTTCTTCCACCGTGCCAACGCCGCCGGGAAAGACCACGATAACGTGACCCAGACGTACAAAGGCTTCCAGTCGCTTTTCAATATCCGGCATGATAACCAGTTCATTGACGATGGCATTGGGTGATTCAGAAGCAATGATGCCTGGTTCGCTAATGCCAATATAACGACCATGAGTGATTTGCTGTTTGGCATGACCAACGGCAGCGCCCTTCATGGGACCTTTCATGGCGCCAATTCCGCAACCGGTGATGATATCCAGTCCTCTCAAGCCGAATTCATAACCGACATGTTTGGCATAGTCATACTCTTCGCGGGGAATAGAGTGACCGCCCCAACAGACCACCAGATTAGGCGAGACATTCGGTCTGACCATATTGGCATTACGCAAGATACGGAACACTTTATCGGTGATTTTCGCCGAGCTATTGGTTTCTTCTGCCAGAATTTTAAAGTCAGTGTAGACAATATCGCGTAATACCGACGATAAATGCTCCTGAATACCGCGAATCAGCGTGCCATCAACAAATGATTGGGCTGGCGCATTAAAGATTTCCAGCATCACGCCACGGGGTTGTGACTTCAGGCGAATATCAAAGTCTGCATAGAGCTGCTGAATTTCTTCGGCATCATCTTCATGGCTGTCGGTGTTGAGAATCGCCAGAGCACATTCTCTGAATAGTCGGTGCAGCTCAGCGCTGGGAGAGCTGAGTTTGATGATTTCTTCCTGTGATAACAGGTTAAGACTTCGAATCGGACGAACAGTGGTATAAGGGATTTTTTTCATTCACACGCCTTCTTTGGTGGTTACTATTTGATGCTCCCACTCTTGTTACTAACAATCAATGGTTTTCAGATAATTTTTGCTCGCAGCTCTACAAATGCATGGAAGCCAGTCTTATCGATGGCTCTTCCAGACTCGCCGTCACGGTAAACCCTAAGCTTTCGACCAGTCGTTGCATGGGTTGATTACTGGTGAGAATTTCACCTTCCATCAGGCTGAACCCTTGCTGACGGGCACTGGAAATCAAGGCCTGCATCAGTCGTGTGCCAATACCTTTATGTTGCCATTCATCAGCGACAACCAAAGCAAACTCACAGCTGTTACCATCCGGGTTCATACTGTAACGGGCGACACCGACTTCAATTTCTTCATTGTTTTCCATGGTCACTGCCATTAAAGCCAATTCGCGGCTGTAATCAAGCTGTGTAAAACGTATCAACATATCTTGCGACAATTCGTTGAGTTCTTGCATAAAGCGGAAGTAGCGAGATTCTGTAGACAGTTTTCGGAAAAAGACCTGCTCAATCAGCGCATCTTCAGGGCGAATAGGACGGATAATAATATCCGTGCCATCGGCTAACTGTTCCTGTCTGGTCAAATGTGTTGGATATGGATGAATGGCCATATGATCATAGCGGTGAATGGTCTTCACATGATGTGCGACGACGATTCTGACATCTAAGGCGAGCACCCCGCGTTCATCGACGACCAGTGGGTTGATGTCCAGTGATTCAATTTCTGGTAATTCACAAACCATCTCAGACACCCGTAACAACACTTGTATTAAGGCGTCACGATTCACGGCAGGCATATCGCGGAACTCGCCGAGCATAGCGGCAATTTTGGTTTGGTTAATCAGCTTGTCTGCCAGGAACGTGTTTAAAGGTGGCAGAGCAATAGCGGTATCTTGCAAGACTTCGACTTTGACACCACCGGCCCCAAATACAATCGTGGTACCAAATACTGGGTCACGGTTAACACCGACCAGACATTCTCTACCGAAGGGATCGGTATACATTGGTTCGATACTAACGCTGAATGCCTTCATATCCGGGACTTTCTTACGAACCGCTTCCTGTAATTCTTTGTAAACCAATCTAACGGCGGCTGCATTATTAATATTTAAACGAACACCGCCTACATCGGTTTTATGCTGGATATGACGATCATTGATTTTCATCGCCACCGGATAACCAAAACTCTCTGCCGCGACCAGCGCTTCATTGGCGCTGTGGCACTGAATGCTCAAACTGACCGGGATATCAAAAGCATGTAACAAGGCTCTCGACTCAGCTGTGGTTAATGTTTGCCTATTTTCAGCCAGTACACTCTCGATAATCAGTCGCGCACCCTCAATATCCGGTTCGCTGTGTGATGATAATGGGCCTGGTACCTGCATTAATAATTGCTGGTTTTCATAAAAGCGCGCGAGGCAGGCAAAGGCTTCCACTGAGGATTCCGGATCAGAAAAACAGGGCACATGATGACGGGCAAATAAACGATCCGCACTGGCAATAAGCTGTTGACCCATCCAGCAAGCCAGAACGGGTTTTGAGCTTGTCTGGTGTGCATCAATAACGGCTTGTGCGCAGGCATCAGGATCGGTCATGGCTTGTGGAGACAGCATCACTAATACCCCATCAATGCCTTCATCCTGCAAACAGGCATTTACGGCAGCTTTATAGCGTTCTGGTGAGGCATCGCCAAGCACATCAATCGGATTACTGCGCGACCAGTGATGAGGTAATACTTTATCCAGGTTGGTAATTGTCGCTTCCGACAGGTTGGCTAACTCAATGCCTAAATCAATCGCTCTGTCGGTGGCCATCACCCCAAGGCCTCCGCCATTGGTGACGATCGCCAAACGCCGGCCATGCACCCGACATTGAGTGGCTAACAACTCAGCGGCGGCAAAAAGCTGCTGAATGGTATCGGCTCTGACCACACCGGCTCGTTGAATTGCGGCATTAAATACATCATCACCACCCATCATCGCACCAGTATGCGTTAAAGCCGCCTGTGAGCCGGCTTGATGGCGGCCTGCTTTGATTACAACCACCGGTTTCATGCGTGAAGCAATACGTAGCCCGCTCATAAAACGGCGGGCATCACGAATACCTTCGACATACAGCAGAATACTCTGGGTTTTGTGATCCTGAGCTAGAAAGTCGAGCAGATCACCAAA
>NZ_DIAC01000098.1:15527-18581 GCF_002414625.1 Methylophaga sp. UBA5088
AAGTCGAGCAGATCACCAAAATCAATATCAGCGGCATTACCCAATGAAATAATGGCAGAAAAACCGACCTCATTGGCGGCCGCCCAGTCCAGAATCGCCGTACATAAAGCGCCTGATTGTGAAATTAAAGCTAGTTGGCCAGGCGCTGCAGTATTCTTGCTAAAGGTGGCATTCATGCCAATATTGGGGCGGATAAGGCCAAGACAATTAGGTCCGAGAATTCGGATATTGTATTGCTGGGCTGCTTTAACGACATCGTGTTCGAGCTTGAGACCTTGCCCCTGACCTTCACTGAAACCCGCTGAAATAATGATGGCCGATTTCACTCCGGCATGACCACATTGATGCATGATGGCTTCTATGGTGCTGGCGGGGGTAGCGATAACAGCCAAGTCCACAGCTTCATTAATGGCCTCGATATTCGGGTAGCAAATATGATCATCAATACGATCATATTTAGGGTTCACGGCATAGACGGGTCCGTTAAAGTCAGTATTAATCAGGTTGTCAAACACCCGTCTGCCAACCGCATCTGTGGTCTGACTGGCGCCAAATACAGCAATTGAGCGAGGTGAAAACAGACGGTCTAAAAAATGTGTGGTCATATCACTGGTCCAGTTTCCTGATACGATTAGCTTACAAAAACTTTATTACGATTGTTTAAGGTGTCGTTATGACTATCGCGTTTATCTCTCATGCTGACTGTGCACTGCACGAAACGACATCATATCACCCGGATACGGCAGAAAGGCTTGCCGCCATTCATGATCGCCTAATTGCCAGCGGCCTGGAAATGATTATGCATTTTTATGACGCGCCGATGGTCTCTGTAGAGCAATTATGCCGTGTCCATGATGCTGATTATGTCAGTGAGATCTTTCAGAAGTTGCAAGACAATGAACGTGTTTGGTTGGATGCCGATACCTTGATGGTATCCGCGTCATTAACAGCCGCACAGCGTGGAGCCGGTGCTGTTGTAAAAGCAGTCGATTTAGTGATGAGCCAAGATGCAAATAGCGCCTTTTGTTGTGTCAGGCCGCCCGGTCATCATGCCGAACATAATAAGGCGATGGGGTTTTGTATCTTTAACAATGTTGCTGTCGGTGTGGCTCATGCAATAGCTCAATATGGTCTGAAGCGAGTAGCTATTATCGACTTTGATGCACACCATGGTAATGGCACAGAAGATATTTTCCGAGGCAATGAACAAGTCCTTTTATGCAGTAGTTTTCAACATCCGTTTTACCCAGATACTGGCGTGCCCGGCAAGCATGACAACATGATTAATATTGGCCTAGCTGCCGGGACCAGCGGTGAACAGTTTCGTCAGTTGGTTGAGCAGCAATGGTTACCGGAGCTGGAAACATTTCAGCCCGAATTGATTTTTATTTCTGCCGGATTTGATGGGCACCGGGAAGATGATATGTCAGATCTGGACTTAGTGGAAGAGGACTTTGCCTGGGTGACCCGTGAAGTGAAAAAAATAGCCGATAACTATGCTCAAGGTCGGATAGTGTCAACACTTGAAGGCGGTTATGTCATGTCAGCATTAGGACGCAGTGTGGCTAGTCATATTGATGCTTTGTTATAAATTTTCTGATCTGAAAACACAAAAAAGCCCTGAAAACAGGGCTTTTTTTAATTGGCTCAGACAAGTCTAGAACGGAATATCATCGTCGTAATAGTCGTCACCACCGCTACCATAATCAGGACCAGCAGAGGATGAGGCCGGTTGTGGTGCGTTATAGCCGCCAGATTGTTGTTGAGGACGTTGGTCAAACGAAGTATCACCGCCACCGGCATTGTAGTTACTGCCACCACCTTGATTACCGCCACCGCCGCCACGGCTATCCAGCATCGTCATTTCGTTACCCACGATTTCTGTGGTGTATTGATCTTGCCCCTGCTGGTTCTGCCATTTGCGGGTCTGGATACGACCTTCAATATAGACTTGAGAGCCTTTGTGCAGGTACTGTTGAGCAATTTCACCCAGCTTATTACGTAATACTACACGGTGCCATTCAGTGCGCTCCTGACGCTCACCGGTTTGTCTGTCTTTCCAACTTTCTGAAGTGGCAATACGTAAATTACAAATTGAACCACCATTAGGGAAGGCGCGACTCTCAGGCTCTGCGCCGAGTCGTCCGACCAGAATGACCTTGTTTACTGACATGGCTTGTTCCTTGGTTTAATGGGGACTGTCAAATCTATGCCGATGTTGCTGAACATCGGTCAAGTGACCGTCTCGGTGTAAAAAAACAGTTAAAAGCATTTCTACCGTCAACCACACTATGGTGGGTAGAAAAAGGATTGCTAATGAGCAGGGATAATATCATCTCAATCGCTCATGCCCAATACAAAATAGAATGCTGATGACTTGGTTGTCGTATTGCGAGCAACTGTACTGAGCACAGAAATTTAAGGCTTAATACTTTCTTCCACTTCCGCTTTACACGCAAGCAATGCTGAAGTGACCTTAGACATATTTCTATTAAAACGAATCGTCGGTAGGGAAACGGCAATAGAATAATGATCGGTCATCTCTGCATTAATTGCCACACCGACAGCACAAATGCCCTCTGCGTGTTCTTCAATATCGACAGCCCAGCCATTTTTGCGAATGAGGTCTAGATCCTGAAAAAGAGTGTCATAAGATATATGACTCGCCTCTGTTTGTTGTATCCACTTATCGTCAATAATCGCTTTAACTTCGTCATTACTTAAAGAAGCAAGAACGGCTTTGCCATGAGCTGAAGTGTATACAGAAAAAGCTTTTCCAAGCGGTGAGGCTACCCGGAGCTCTTGCTGACTGATAATGTGATCAACAGACAGCGAATGCTGACCTCTGAAAATGCACAGTTCAACCGTTTCTCCGGTTTTATTAGCCAATGTATTTAAGTGTGTTCTTACGACACTGATAATCTCAGCATGCGCTACTCGTGTCAGTTGTGATAATGCTGGACCTAGATAAATATGATTATGAGAGTGGATAATAAATGCCTCTCTCTCAAGAGACGATAGTAGCGGCTCAACTGTTGATCGTGGCAGCTCAGT
>NZ_DIAC01000098.1:18649-26833 GCF_002414625.1 Methylophaga sp. UBA5088
GATCGTGGCAGCTCAGTCCGGCGTATTAACTCATCCATACTTAGCCCAGCAGGGTGATGTTGTAAAGCTGTAAGAATAGCTGCAGTGTTAGAAATAACCTGACCCTGATTGTCTCTTGACTTGTCGATCATTATTTCTCAATGTTCCTTAATGCTGGGAAGCAAATGACTCTAGTTCATCCATGTTAATTTCATCTGGTGAGTATTTGACATAAGCCACCTGTTCTTCAGGCACCACTACTGCTTCTTTGATACCTGCAATAGCTCTTAACTCCTGAATGAATTGAGCAGAATTCTGCATGGATGTGTCATTCAGATGAATAATCTTACTGCTGTAATGTTTAGGTGCTTGCATTGGGAAAACAAGTAATAACCAGATAACCACCAAGACAACACTGGCAACAAAGATACCCTCGAGTCCAAACGAGCCATATAGTGTTCCACCCATAGCACCGCCAATGAAGGCACCGATGAATTGAGCGCTGGAATACACACCCATCGCCGTGCCTTTGTTTTCCAATGGGCTAAGTTTTGACATCATCGATGGCAGACTGGCTTCAAGAATATTGAATGCGGTAAAGAATAACCACAGACAAATCAGTATAGTGGTTAACGAGTGAGCAAAAAACGCCCAACCTAATTCTGCCAAACCAATCACCGCGATAGCACTGATGAAAACAGATTTCATTTTACGTTTTTTCTCAGCGATGATGATGAATGGCACCATGGTGACAAAAGCTAAAAGTAATACCGGTAAATACGCCATGGCGTGTTGGCTTTTGTCTAAGCCCGCTACATCCTGTAAGACGTGAGGCAATGCGAAAAAGCTGGTGGTGAGGAGCAGATGCAACAGCATAATGCTGAGCACTAATCGCATGATTTGTTTATTGCCAAACACTTTGCCAAACTGCTTTGGCACGGGGCCCAGATCAGTGTGCGTCACCAGTCGTTTGGGAGAGGGAACCCATAGATGCAGAATGCCAATACCAAGTAATGCCAGCAGCCCGGTGGCCCAGAAAATACCTGACAAACCAATCCAGTGTTCAAGAATAGCGCCTGTGGCCAATGCAACAGAAAATGACAGACCAATACTTATACCAATACTTGCCATGGCTTTTGTACGCTGTTCATCTCGGGTGAGATCGGCGGTGAGAGCCATAATGGCAGCAGCGATGGCACCACTCCCTTGTAACATACGACCGACGATAACCATTTCAATCGATTGTGCGGTCGCCGCAATCACACTACCCGCAGCAAATAATAGTAAGCCAATAGTGATAACGCGCTTACGACCGATTTTGTCGGATAACATCCCAAATGGGATTTGTAAGAGCGCTTGCGTCAATCCGTATGCGCCAATAGCAATGCCGATAAGCATTGGCGTGCTGCCCGTGTATTGATGCGCCGATATCGAAAAAACCGGCAAAATCATGAATAAGCCCAGCATTCTCAAGGCAAATATCAACGAAAGCCCTGAAATACTCCGCTTTTCCAGCGAGGTCAATGAGTTTGTTGTAGTTTGTTTTTGCGTCATGGTAGTCGGACAGAGTATATTGATCCGTTTGATTTTACTACGGAATCCTGATGAAAAATATAAGCGTTCCCGGGATGAAAAATATAAGCATTCGTGGGGCTCGAACCCACAATCTTAAAAATATTGACCTGGACCTGCCGAGAGATGCTCTGATTGTAATTACTGGCCTGTCTGGTTCGGGAAAATCGTCGCTTGCCTTCGACACATTATACGCAGAAGGGCAGCGTCGATATGTGGAATCCTTGTCAGCCTACGCCAGACAGTTCTTATCGATGATGGAAAAGCCGGATGTGGATCATATTGAAGGCTTGTCTCCTGCGATATCGATTGAACAAAAATCAACATCACATAATCCGCGCTCAACGGTCGGTACCATCACCGAAATTTATGACTATTTAAGGTTGTTATTTGCTCGTGCGGGTGAACCACGTTGTCCGACACATCATCAACCATTGGCAGCACAGACGGTGAGTCAAATGGTAGACGCCGTGCTGGATATGCCGGAAGGTAAACGCTTGATGCTGATTGCACCAGTGATTCAGGATCGTAAAGGTGAGCATCGTGATGTCTTGGAAGAATTACGAATCAAAGGCTTTGTTCGTGCGCGCGTGAATGGTCAAGTTATTGAGCTCGATGATCCGCCTGAATTGGAGCTGCGTAAAAAACATACCATTGAAGCGGTGGTGGATCGTTTTAAAGTGCGCCCGGACATTCAGCAACGGTTGGCTGAATCCTTTGAAACGGCATTAGCCATGGCGGATGGTGTGGCGAAAGTCGTGTCGATGGATGATGAATCTGATGAGACTTTATTTTCTGCACGTTTTGCCTGTCCAGAGTGTGGTTATTCGATTTCTGAATTAGAACCACGCATGTTCTCATTCAATAATCCTGCTGGAGCTTGTCCGACTTGTGACGGGCTTGGGGTGAAGCAGTTTATTGATCCCGCTCGAGTAGTGACTCATCCTGAATTAAGTCTGGCAGCAGGTGCCATTCGGGGGTGGGATCGCCGAAATGCGTATTACTACCAACTAATGCTATCGCTAGCGGAGCATTATAAATTCGATCTGGATAGGCCTTTTCAGGACTTGTCCGATGAGATTCGTGAGGTCATTTTATATGGTAGTGGTAAAACGCAGATTGCCTTCAGCTACATGGGCGACCGTGGTAAAAGCGTCAGTCGTAAACACCCGTTTGAAGGTGTAATTCCGAATATGCAGCGTCGTTATCACGAAACAGAATCAAACAGTGTTCGTGAAGATTTGGCTAAATTTCATTCTATCCGTGCTTGTCCGGAGTGTCATGGAGCCAGATTAACGCTGGCTTCACGTAATGTATTTGTGAATGAAATTACCTTACCTGAAGTCACAGCAATGCCTATCGGTGAAGTGAGTACTTTCTTTCAAACACTCACCTTACCTGGCAAACGTGGCGAAATTGCAGAAAAGATTGTCACCGAAATTTCAGCGCGTCTGAGCTTTCTGGTCAACGTCGGCCTTGATTATTTGAATCTGGCACGCAGTGCGGAAACATTGTCAGGTGGTGAAGCGCAGCGTATTCGTTTAGCCAGTCAGATCGGTGCGGGTTTAGTAGGGGTCATGTACATTCTGGATGAACCTTCGATAGGGCTGCATCAACGTGATAATGATCGCCTGCTGGAAACCTTAACCCGACTTCGTGATTTAGGTAACACGGTCATTGTGGTTGAGCATGATGAAGATGCGATTCGCATGGCAGACTTTGTGCTGGATATTGGGCCTGGTGCCGGTGTGCATGGTGGCCAAATTGTGGCTCAGGGTACACCTGAAGAAATCATGAAAAGTGAAGAGTCACTGACCGGGCAATATCTGTCAGGCCGTAGAAAAATTGAACTGCCAGCGAAACGTCAGCCACCTCATGCAGGCCGTGTGATTGGTTTGAGAGGTGCTTGCGGAAATAATCTGAAAAATGTGGATATTGATGTGCCGGTTGGTCTGATGACCTGTGTCACCGGTGTGTCAGGATCTGGGAAATCGACGCTGATCAATGAAACATTATTAAAGCTGACCGCGAAAAACTTAAATGGTAACTCTGAAGAACCCGCCCCACATTCTGAAATTATTGGTTTAGAGCAGCTGGATAAAGTGGTGGCGATTAATCAAAGTCCAATTGGTCGTACGCCGCGTTCAAATCCGGCGACCTACACCGGTCTGTTTACACCGATTCGTGAGTTATTTGCGGGTACACCTGAGGCACGTTCACGTGGTTATGGCCCAGGACGTTTCAGCTTTAACGTGAAAGGTGGACGTTGTGAAGCCTGTCAGGGCGATGGTCTGATTAAAGTTGAAATGCATTTCCTGCCCGACATTTATGTGCCATGTGATGTCTGTAAGGGCCAGCGATATAACCGCGAAACACTGGATATCCGCTACAAAGGTAAAACCATTACCGAAGTACTGGATATGACCATCGAAGAGGCGAATGTCTTTTTTGAAAATATTCCGGTCGTGGCGAAAAAGTTACAGACATTGATTGATGTTGGTCTGACCTATATCAAGCTTGGCCAGAATGCGACTACCTTATCGGGTGGTGAGGCGCAGCGGGTCAAATTAGCCAAAGAGTTATCCAAACGTGATACCGGTAAAACCCTGTATGTCTTAGATGAGCCAACCACGGGGCTGCACTTTTTCGATATCGAACAATTACTCAAAGTCCTGCATAGCCTGCGAGATCGTGGCAATACCATTGTGGTCATTGAGCATAATCTGGATGTGATTAAAACCGCAGACTGGATCATTGATATGGGCCCTGAAGGTGGTGCACGTGGTGGTGAAGTGCTGGCCGTTGGTACACCAGAGGAGGTGGCCGAACATCCGGCTTCTTACACCGGTAAATATTTAAAGCCTTTATTGAACTCATGAGCCTAGAACAAGAAATAAAACTTCAGGTAACGCAGGCTGACTCGCTTAACTTGCAAGCGCTGGGCTGGCTGACTTCCATGTTGAAACAGGATGTATATCAACAACATTTGTTGAGTACCTATTTTGATACGCCGGACAAAGCCTTAATGACATTTGGCGTAGGATTGAGGTTACGTCAAATAGGTGAACAATGGCTGCAAACGGTGAAATGCAGTGGGCAAGCTAATGCTGGTCTGCACCAACGTCAAGAATGGGAACACGAATTGGGGGCGCCAGTGTTTGATCTTGAGCGTCTGGCGGAAACCGCCATTGCGCCGCTATTAGAACAAGCCCAGGTCTGGAATGCCATCCAGCCTGTGTTTACCACCGAGTTTGAACGAGATGTCTGGTTGTTGGTGTTAGAGGCTGACACCGTGGTTGAACTGGCTTATGACCGAGGAGAAGTCAGAGCAGGTGGCAAACAAACAGCGATTCATGAAATTGAGCTGGAATTAAAGCACGGCGATATAGAACATTGCCAAAAATTAGCCGACAAGCTTAAGGCCGCTCTGCCACTTGAATACAGCAATATCAGTAAGGCGGGCTTGGGATATAAACTGTCACAAGACACTGATAAGTAAAGAATTGTTTAGAAATGTTAAGTGACAGACAAAGGCCATATTGTCTGTTATAGTCGAACCATTGCTTCTATCAAGTTAATGATGATGCAGGGTGATTTCCCGCTTATTGCTCTGTGTTGCTTGTTTTCCCAAGCGAGAAGGAGAATCGACTATGAAGAAAAAGTGGATCGTTGTCGCCGAGAGCAGTCGGGCTCGGATTTTTTCTGTTGAGAGTCGGACTAGTCCACTTAAGGAAATCGATGACATGGTCAATACTGCCAGTCGCGCTCATAATCAGGACTTAGTATCTGACGAGCCGGGGCGAGGTTTCGATAGTTATGGTTCTGGAGGGCGTCATGCTATGGAGTCCAAAACGGAACCGAAAAAACAGGAAATGCAGATGTTTGCTCATGACTTAAGTGAGCGTCTGGAAACGGCTCGCCGCACAGGTGATGTCAACGACCTTGTGTTGATTTCCCCACCCAGCTTTCTGGGGGCACTCAAGCAACAAATGGGTGAAGTGACACAAAAATATATCAGTCAGACCATTAACAAAAACTTTATCAATAAAAGCGAACAAGAAATTCGCCAGTATTTATTTCAGTAATATTCAGTTAAGCCGGTAACAATGCGTCGTTGCCGGCTTTTTTTATCTTGTTGACAGGCCTCGACCAGTTTCAAACTTCCAGGTACGAATCACGGTCAGCATATCGTTATTTTTCAATACATCTTCCGGTATGGCAGCATAAGGCGCCCCCAGTCGGACGATCTTGACCGCGGCATCATCCAGTACTTTATGGCCTGATGAACGTGATACGACGATGCCACCCGCTGGCACACTGCCGTCGGGATTAATATCTACAGACAACATCAGGCTACCACTCAGGCCTTTTTGCCGCGCTTCCTGCGGGTAGTTCATATTACCGATTCGCTCGACCTTCATTTCCCACGCTTTCATATAGGCAGCGGCAGCAAACTCTTTGGTAGAGGCTGAAATACGTCGTTTTTTTGGTCTTTCACTCAGTGCTTTAGTGCTTTTATCGAGTTTTTCCTGCAGCTCGCTGATTTCACTTCTGGCTTGCATCATCAAATCACGGGCAGAAATGTCAGGTTTAGTGACCTTTTCAGGTTCTGCTTCAGTTTTAGCTGCGGTTTCTGCTGTCTCGGTTTTTTCTACCTTGCGTTCCGCTTTTTCCTGAGTGAGCTTTTTAACGGGCTTTTCAGGTTGAGGAACGGGTTTTGCCTTGGGCTGCGGTTTAGGTTTTTTGACCTCAGGCTTAGGCTCTACTTCTTTGGGTTTTGGTGGTGTTGGCTCTGGAGCCGGAGGTTGTACCGCAACTGTTTCCGTGTCGGCGACAGTGTCTGTTTTTGGTGCTGGCGGCGGTGCTGATGGAACATCTTTAGTGACCGGGACAGGTTTATCTTTTGTCGGTTCTGGGGTCGGTGTATCAAGCTCACCTCCACCTTCATTATTGGCCTGCGCCAGAAAGTCTGCCTCTTCCGGTTTGATTTTGTCTTGTTGTTTTACCAATGTGATATCAAGATTATTCGCAGGTGCATTGGTGGGTTTTGAAAACACATCAAAGCTCACGCCCAGCACAATCACCAGATGCAGGATGACTGAAAACAGCAAAGTAAAAATAAGTCGATCTGATGATGCGCTGGTAGCCATGATTATGGAGTCGCTGTTGTGCCTATTTCACGTAAAATCGGTTGAGTTGATTTGTCAGTAAAATGAATTTTTTTCTGTATGGATGGGGTCATTTCGATTTGACCATCAGCTCGAACAATCATTACTTCCTTGATCCCCATTGATGCGGCAATCTCTGGCCAGTCTTTGCCAGCCACGATTAATGCGGTCGCTGCGGCATCAGCACGAGCGGCTTGCTGATGAATAACCGTCGCAGAGATATTATCCTGAGCCGGATAACCTGTTCTTGGGTCCAATATATGAGGATAACGTTTACCTTCATAGGTGAAGAATCGTTCGTAGTCACCCGAGGTGAAAACACTTTCATCACCCGAAACGGCTACGGAAGCCAGCATAGCGGCTTCTTTGCGTGGGTGACGAATACCAATGACCCAAGGGCGATGACCATGCTTACCAATCGCACGTAAATCACCACCGATATTGATGATGGCATTATTCACACCTTGTTTTTTCAGTGCCTCAATGGCGGCATCTACCGCCGTGCCTTTGGCAAAACCACCAAAGCCCAGTTTCACCATAGGGTTATCACTGGTGAGAATATTATCTTGAATATGAATATTTTCCATACTGGGGGCGGATTTTAACCAGGCGTCGATTTTGTCTTGAGCGGGTGGCGGGCGCGATTCAAACCAATCATCACGATGGTAACCCCAGAGCTCAAATAATTTACCAGCGGCCGGGTTGAATAAATGATGACTTTCCTTGGCATAGGTGGCCGCTTCTTCGATAACGGCAGCGACTTGAGGTTTGATTTCAACTGATTCGCCATTCGCGATAGCTTTATTTATTCGAGTTAAGGTGCTGAGTTTCCAGGCATGCCAGGTGTCGTTGATGGCGTTGAATGAGTCTTCCAAAGCATCAACGGTTTTTTCAGCTGTTTCAGCATCTACGCCATAAAGGCTGACATCAATCTCAGTACCAAAGGCATAAAACTTCGCCTGGCGGGCGCTTTCTTGTTGTTCTCCACAAGCGGTGAGTAGGGCTACTAGAATTAATAAAAGAGGAAAGAGTTTCATCATAAAAGTTTATCTATGGCTGTCATTAAGTCGGCACCAATATTGATACCAAATTGTCTATCAAGTTCACGGATACAGGTCGGGCTGGTGACATTTATCTCTGTCAGATAATCGCCAATGACGTCCAGTCCGACAAAAATTAAGCCTTTTTCGCGTAGTTTGGGGCCAACCTGTTCGCATATCCAACGATCCCTGTCAGTCAGTGGCCGACCTTCGGCTCGCCCACCTGCAGCAAGGTTGCCGCGCGTTTCACCTTCAGCTGGGATACGGGCCAGAGCGTAAGGCACCGGCTCACCATTTATCAACAGAATACGTTTGTCGCCGTCTTTGATTGCCGGCAAATACTTTTGCGCCATGACCGAACGTTTTCCATGTTCTGACAGCGTTTCGACGATAACTGAGAAATTAGGATCGCCCTGATTGATGCG
>NZ_DIAC01000098.1:26902-43009 GCF_002414625.1 Methylophaga sp. UBA5088
CGCGAAATATCGACGCACCACCCATGCCATCAAGCGGTTTAAGAATAATATCGCCATGCGTTTGCTGGAAATCTTTTATCAGATGTTTCTGGCGTGTCACCAGAGTGGGAGGACAGCATTGTGGAAACCAGGCGGTAAAGAGTTTTTCATTGGCATCACGCAGGCTTTGTGGATCATTGATAATAAGCACGCCATTAGCTTGAGCTTGTTCCAGCAAATAAGTGCTGTAGATGTATTCCATATCAAATGGCGGATCTTTACGCATCAATATGGCTTCTACATCAGTGATGGGGCGGGTGACTTTTTCACCCAGTTCAAACCAGTGCTGCGGGTCATCAAACACGCGAAGACTGCGCATTTCAGCAAAAACTTTTCCCTCAGATAGAAAAAGGTCTTGCTGTTCCATATATAAAATCTGCCAGTCTCGCTGCTGCGCGGCCAGCATCATCGCAAGACTACTGTCTTTTTTGGTATTAATCCGATCGATCGGATCCATAACGATGCCAATGGTTCGTTGCATAGTCACTCTCATGATTGCCTGACTCAGGTTGTGAATTGTACCTGAATGGTGGCAATGGAGTGACGAGGAAAATGTGTGCTCAGGCTTTCTCGTATCAGATTTATCTGCTGTCGACCTCTACAGTCAGCTCTGTATTCGCTATAATCCCGTATGTTTTGACTTTGGATTGTGAAATCGAGCTAATGACTAAGACAGCGGTGATGAAGGCGGAAACGCCAAGAACCTTTCAGGAACTGATCCTCAGGCTGCAACAGTACTGGGCTGAGCAGGGCTGTGTGCTTCTCCAACCTTACGATATGGAAGTCGGTGCAGGGACATTCCATCCAGCGACATTTTTGCGCGCGATTGGCCCTGAACCATGGAGTGCTGCTTATGTTCAGCCTTCACGTCGTCCGACCGATGGTCGCTATGGCGAAAACCCAAATCGTCTCCAACACTACTACCAGTTTCAGGTCGTTTTAAAACCGTCACCTATCAACATTCAGGAACTCTATTTAGGCTCTCTGGAAATGCTGGGGCTGGATACTGCTATTCATGATGTGCGTTTTGTCGAAGATAACTGGGAGTCACCGACCCTCGGTGCATGGGGGCTTGGTTGGGAAGTATGGTTGAACGGTATGGAAGTCACACAGTTCACGTATTTCCAACAGGTGGGTGGACTCGAATGTCGACCCGTCACCGGTGAAATTACCTACGGTCTGGAACGTATAGCCATGTACCTGCAAGGTGTGAGCAGTGTCTATGACTTAATCTGGGCAGATGGTCCTATGGGTAAAGTCACTTATGGTGACGTGTTCCACCAAAACGAAGTCGAAATGTCGACTTACAACTTCGAACATGCCGATGTGGACAGTTTATTCACCACATTTGATACCTGTGAACGTGAAAGTCAACGTATGATAGAAGCAGGTTTACCGCTACCTGCCTATGAGCTGGTGTTGAAAGCGTCACATACGTTTAACTTACTCGATGCAAGAAAAGCCATTTCCGTGACAGAAAGACAGCGATATATCCTCCGTGTACGTACCTTAGCCAGAGCCGTTGCTCAGGCCTATTACGACAGACGTGAATCATTAGGTTTTCCAATGGTTCAGTCTGAAAATAAGGAGGCACAGGCATGAGTCAGACACAGGATTTGCTTATTGAGGTAGGCACAGAAGAATTACCGCCGAAGGCTTTGTTGAAATTGAGTCAGGCATTTCACCAAGGGGTTGAACAAGGCCTAAAAAATGCTGAGCTAAGCTTTGATGCAATTCGTGCTTACGCTACACCAAGACGTTTGGCTTTAGTGATTTCGAAGTTACAAACGCAACAAGATGATCTCACTGTAGAACGACGTGGCCCGGCCGTAACCGCCGCATTTGATGAAGATGGTAATCCGACCAAAGCCTTACAAGGCTTCGCTCGTTCTTGTGGCGTGGATGTTGATGATTTGGAAACGATGCAGACAGAAAAAGGCGCATGGTTGATCTTCAGACAACAGCAAAAAGGGGCTGAAACCGCCACTTTATTGCCTGACATCATTCAGCAATCGTTAAATGCTTTACCCATTCCCAAGCGTATGCGCTGGGGCAACTTGCCGGGTGAGTTTGTTCGTCCTGTTCACTGGTTGGTTGTGTTACTGGGGGATGACATTGTTCCTTTCGAATTACTCGGCGTGAGCGCAGACCGTTTTACGGTTGGTCATCGTTTCCACCATCCTCAGCCTATCCGTATCAGCACACCGATGACTTATGCACCACAACTGGAAACAGAAGGCCATGTGATGGTGGATTACGAAGCCAGAAAACAGGCGATTCATGGGCAGGTAAATGAATTGGCAGCCAGCCTCGGTGGTGATGCCGTGATTAATCCTGAGTTACTTGAGGAAGTGACTGGCTTAGTGGAGTGGCCCGTGGCCCTAGCAGGTAACTTTGATCAGCGTTTTCTAGAATTACCTCCTGAAGCGTTGATTTCATCAATGGAAGGTCATCAGAAATATTTCGCGGTACGAGCAAAGAATGGGGATTTACTGCCGCATTTCATCACTATCTGTAATATCGCTAGTCAGGATCCGGCACAAGTGATTGCCGGTAATGAACGTGTGATTCTGCCACGACTGAGTGATGCGGCCTTTTTCTGGGAAACGGATCGCAAGTCACCTTTGGCTGCTCGCCAAGAGCAGTTAAAAACCATTGTGTTCCAGAATAAGTTAGGCACGGTTTATGACAAATCTCAGCGTGTTGCAGCCTTAGCCGCCAGTATTGCACAACAGATGGGAAGTGAGGCTCAGTTAGCTGAACGTGCAGCATTGTTAGCAAAATGTGATCTTGTTACGGAAATGGTCGGTGAGTTTCCTGAATTACAGGGTATTATGGGCCGTTATTATGCTCAGTTGGATGGTGAGCCTGCTGATGTCGCGGAAGCACTGGATGAGCAATATCGTCCACGTTTTGCCGGTGATGAGCTGCCGCAAACAGCAACCGGTATCGCCGTCAGTTTAGCCGAAAAACTGGATACGATTGTTGGTCTGTTTGGTATTGGCCAGCCGCCTTCTGGTGTTAAAGACCCGTTTGCCTTACGACGTGCGGCATTAGGTGTGCTGCGTATTATTATTGAGCGTCAACTGTCACTTGATCTGTTCGAGCTTATCTCTGAAGCGGTCAACAACTTTGTTGATATTCTGACTGAAGATGATGTGAGAACTCAGGTGATGCAGTATTTTTACGATCGTCTGCGTGGTTATGTTATCGACCAAGGGGCTAAAGCGGATGAATACGAGTCAGTGCTGGCAGTATCACCAACGCAACCGCTTGATTTCATGCAAAGACTGAATGCTGTAGCCGAGTTTAGAAAATTGGAGCAAGCAGAATCGCTGGCAGCCGGTAATAAGCGTATTGGTAATATTTTGCGTAAAAATGAGGCTGAGCAAGAAGGCCTGGTTGTTGAGCCTGGCCTGTTAGTTGAACCAGCTGAAAAAGCGCTGGCTGAACAGGTTGTGGAGGCACAACAAGCCTTGAAGCCTCTCTATGCTGCATCAGATTATGCGGGCATTCTGAATTATCTTGCCGGCATGCGTGAAACCATCGATGCTTTTTTTGAGCAAGTCATGGTAATGTCTGATGATGAGGCAGTGAGAAACAATCGATTAGCCTTACTCAATCAAACCCGAGCCTTATTTTTAGGGGTTGCCGATATTTCCTGCTTGCAGGAGTAACAGGAGCAATTATGTCGCTGATTATTCTGGACCGAGATGGCGTCATCAATCATGATTCGGATGATTTCATTAAAAATCCGGCAGAGTGGGAGCCGATTGACGGCAGCCTCGAAGCGATTGCTCGATTAAATTATGCGGGATACCGGGTGGTAGTGATTACCAATCAATCTGGTATCGCGCGCGGTTTGTTTGATGTAGAAACCTTAAACCGTATTCACAGCAAAATGCGTCGTATGCTGGCTCAGGTTGGTGGCAAAATTGAGGCGATCATGTTTTGTCCTCATGGTCCGGAAGATGATTGTCAATGTCGCAAGCCAAAGAATGGCTCTTTCGTGGATCTAGCCCATCGTTTACGTGTGAATCTGGACAATGTACCTGCTGTGGGTGATTCTCTTCGTGATATTCAGGCGGCGATGTTATCTCAGGCCAGGCCTATATTGGTCAGAACAGGTAAAGGTGAGAAGACTCTAGCTGCAGGCATTCCTGACGGTGTAGAGGTTTATGATGATCTGGCGAGTGTCGCTACAGCCCTATTAGAACGCAAACTACAATGATCTATATTCGATCCACTATTTTCTTTATTTTGCATGCGGTGACGGCAGTATTGTTTTCCTGTTTAGGCGTTCTGCTATGGCCTTTACCATTTAAATGGCGTTATGCCGTCGTCAGCCAGTGGGCGAAATCCAATATCTGGCTATTAGATAAAATTTGTCATGTAAAGCTCGACGTTGAGGGTCGTCAGCATATCGGTGATGAACCTGCCGTAATCATATGTAAACATCAATCTTCATGGGAAACCCTGGCATTACAAGCTGTTTTTCCGCCTCAGGTCTGGGTGTTAAAGCGTGAATTATTCTGGATTCCGTTTTTTGGTTGGGGATTAGCATCTCTAAATCCTATTGCAATAGACCGTAAAGCAGGCCGAAAAGCCCTGAATCAAGTGATAGAGCAAGGCTTAGATCGTTTAACATCGGGTGCCTGGGTGGTGATTTTTCCGGAAGGTACCAGAATAGCAAAAGGCTATATTGGTCGATTTGGAATTGGTGGCGCCAGACTGGCAAAAGAAACCGGATATCCGGTTATTCCTGTCTGTCATGATGCCGGTAAATCATGGCCCAAACATGGTTTTTTGAAATACCCTGGTGTAATAAAAATGACTATAGGTCAGAAGATAGCTACCGATAGCCTATCTGCAGCTGAATTAAATCAGCAGTTGTTCGAGTGGATGGAAATACAACAAACCAAGTTGGAAGGTAAGAAACCGATGCTTCTGGACAAAAAGAAAGAACAATAAGGTAACGACCGTGGCGAGAGCAGAAGGCATTTTACGAGTACTGATTATCGATAGTTCTTTGACCGATGCAGATGCTATCGTCAACGTGCTCCGTAGTGCTGGACATGCGGTCAGAGCAACAAGGGAAGATAAGCCTGCAGCAATTGAAAAGCTGTTATCAGCCCAGAATTGGGAATTAATTTTATGTCGAGAAAATATCGCTGATATCCAGCCGATGGATATTTTGAACCTGATACAGCATCTAGATAAAGACCTGCCCTGCATCATCATTGCTGATGATAAATCACATGAAACGGAATACTTTTCGAGCATCGTAAAAGATGTTGTCTTGTTTGAAGATAAACCACGATTACAGTTTGTGATTAATCGCGAGCTGGATAATCTATTTATCAGACGTTTAGCCCGACGTAATGAGCGAGCACTCAGGGAGAGTGAGAAACGCTCTAAAACACTGCTTGATAGTTCAAGAGATGCTGTTGCTTATATGCATGAAGGGATGCATATCTATGTAAACCAGGCTTACCTGAATTTGTTTGGTTATGAAGAGGCGGAAGATATTGCTGGGCTGCCGATTCTCGATTTATTCAGTGCAGATGACCATCCTAAATTTAAGGCGGTATTCAGACAGTTTACTGAGCAAACGGATGCTCCCCCAGTGACGATGACTGGCAATGGATTAACAGCAGAAGGCATAACCTTCAAGGCAGAAATTCAATTTAGTCACGCTCGTGTTGAAGGGGAAGATTGCACTCAGGTTGTGATCAGAGACGATACGGTAATCAATCAACAACCTAAGGCTGTTATCCCAGTACTGGATGATCATGACCAACTTACCGGCTTATATAACCGTAGTCGTTTTATTACTGAGTTGGAAAAAACTGTGCACCGTGCTGCTGAGGGTGAGGGCGATGCGCAACTACTCTATTTGGTACTGGATGATTTCTTTTCGATAAAAGAAAAAGTGGGACTGGCTACCAGCGAAGTTATTTTGAAGAGTGTGTCTGATTTATTGCACGATAACTTGGCTGAACAGGAAGTTATCGGCCATTACGGTGATCAGGTCTTTACCATAATCGTACCGAATCATGACGATGCCTATGTTGATGAGCGCGCAGAGTCTTTCCGAAGAACCATTGATGACTACGTGTCACATGTTGCAGGTAAAACGATAGATTTACGCTGCAGTGTGGGTATCGCTCGCGTTAATGAAAGTCAGTTGACCGCTGAAGCTGTGTTAGAAAATGCAGATAGAGCGGCGATGAAAGCTCAGCATGCGGGTGGAAACCAGGTCATACGGTTCCGTGCTCAAACAGATCAAACTGGACAGCAGTCCAGCGAAAGCTGGCGTCAGCAGCTACAAAAAGCGTTGCAGGACGATAACTTCACTTTATTTTATCAACCGATTGTCAGTTTGCATGGTGAAGAGCAGGAATTTTACGAAGTATTATTGCGCCTTGAGGTAAATGGCGAACTGATTGCAGCGGATAGCTTTATCCAACATGCTGTTCAGTTAAAAATGATGACAGAGATAGATAAATGGGTGATTCGTAGTGCTTTAAAAGCATTAACCATTCATCGTCAACGTTATCCTAAAACACGTTTCTTCATCAAATTATCAGAGCAAAGTCTCCATGAAGAAGCGTTTGTAGATTGGTTATCCGCTTCACTTTCAGCACAACAGCTGAATGCCCAGGCTCTTATTTTTGAAGTCAGTGAGACAATGGCGATTGATAATGTTGAGCAAGTCAGGCACGTGATTGAACGTTTACAAGGCTTGGGCTGTGAATTTGGTTTAGAGCACTTTGGATCGGGTATAGACTTCTCAAATAGTCTGAAAGCATTTAATGTGGATTATCTAAAAATCAACGGTACATTTGTTGAAAATATGGCACATGATGTTGAAAATCAGGCAGCTGTCAAAGCCATCATTGAAATGACAAAAGAAGCGGGTAAGCGTTCTATCGCTGAGTTTGTATCAGATGCGAATAGCTTAGCGCTGTTGTGGCGCTTAGGTGTAGATTATGCCCAAGGTTATTATATCCACGAGCCATCACCTGAAATGAATTACAACTTTGAAGATGACGAGCTGTGAGCTTTAGTAAAAAAAGCCGGGTCAGAAGCCCGGCTTTATTTTTATCTATTTCCGCGTAAAGCGTTAATTCTCTCTTCCAATGGTGGGTGCGTCATAAATAACGCTGAAAGACCACCACCTTTGCCACCAGAAATACCCATAGCATGAAGTTGATCCGGTAACGCTTCGGTGGATGTGCCAGCTAAGCGTTGCAATGCAGCAACCATTTTTGGTGCTCCAACTAAACTGGCAGCACCGGCGTCGGCACGAAACTCACGTTGACGACTAAACCACATCACGATTATGCTAGCCAGAATACCCAGTACCAGTTCTGCGATGATGGAAGTAATCCAGAATGCCGGGCCATGACCTCGTTCTACTTTAAAGACTGTACGATCAACGAGATGTCCAATCACACGTGATAGAACAATGACAAACGTGTTCACTACACCCTGTATTAAAGCCATAGTCACCATATCCCCATTGGCTATATGGCTGACCTCATGGGCGAGAACGGCTTCCACTTCATCTTGAGTCATGGACTGCATCAAACCCGTGCTGACAGCCACTAGTGCATTATTTTTATTGGCACCAGTGGCAAACGCGTTCGGTTGTGGTGAGTTATAAATAGCCACATCAGGCATACCAATATTAGCTTGTTGCGCCAGGCGGGTAACGGTACTTAGCAACCATCGTTCAGTCTCATTTTTAGGTTGTTCAATGACCTGAGCCCCTGTCAGATGTTTTGCCGTCCATTTTGAAATAAGCAGGGAGATGATCGAGCCACTGAAGCCGATTACGGCGGCATAAATAATCAAGGCATTCATATCCAGACCGACGCCTTGTTCGTCTAAAAGGCTATCTATGCCAAGCAGTCGCATTGTAATGCTGAGAACGGCGAGTACAGCGATATTTGTACCAAGAAAAAGTAGTATGCGTTTCATGCATGTGATCCTGTCTTAATAAGTCATCGTTAATATGGGTTGAGACACTGCTATTTTCAAGCAGAACAAAGACAATTTTTCCTTATCTCAGTTTCCACTTGATGACGTTTATTATCGCAATCCAGATGTGATTGAGCTTCAACAAGTACTGTGCACACAGGCTCGCCAGGCTGAATCTTCTGTCTGGCGTGGGGAATATCCCGAGTCTCAACAGGCCACGTTGCCTCGCTCTTTACGAATAATGCTTTATCTGCAAAAAGGTATGAGAGACTGGTAACGTTCGTCATTTCACTATTTTGCTGTTGGATTTCAGCAGATAATTTCTCAACACAAGCCTGAATATACCAACGCAACATATCCGTATTATTGGCGTAAAGCTCCGCCGAAGCGGAAAGTCTTGGATTCAGCTCAAGGATATAAATATTAGCTAACTCGTCAATCATAAAGTCGAGACTGCCATAACCGCGAAAACTAATTGCTGTTACAAGCTTTTCTAGTGCCTTAGCAAGAGTTGCTTTAGAAGACTGGCTGATATCAAAGTGATTAATGATTTGCTGTAGCTGAAATGTTTCTGTGTGGTGTATCTGTTCGTTAAACCCAAAGATGAACACAGACTCACCGTCAGCAAGAAAACTGACTGAGCCTGACCTGCCATTGATATATTCCTGAAAAATAAGATGACGAGCTGTGTAGTTAGTTATATCCGTATCTTGAATATGTATACCGCCACTGCTCATTAGGTCTTTCGTTATCCAACGTTTTTTCTTTTTATCAAAAGCCTGAACCCAATGGGTTTCTGGAAAAGGAATGTCAAGTTGTTGAAGTAGAGGGAAAAAGCGTTGTGGTGATCTTAATTTATCTAATACTTGAAAATCATTACCAAGAATTTGGATATGTGTGGGCAAGCAGTTTAAGAGTTCATAGAAGCGTTCAATGCCAGTAGAAAAAATCAGCAGGCAGCGCTGTTGTTGGGTAATTAGTTCAAAAGATGTGAGTATGGATTCTATGGAAAGCAGTTCTAGGGGAGGGATACGGATACATCGATCAGCAACTTTTTGTGTATCTCTATCTGCAAAACAGTCAACGACCCAGGTTGGGTATCCAAGCTGAGCCGCTGACTGTGCAATAAAGCGAGCTGTTTGACCAAAAATGAGAAGTGGTAACCGCTCTTCATCCATCGTTGTATTAAATTAGACTAATTTACGCGCACCATCGAAGGCATTACGGAAATCAAGATAAACAGGTTTTTCTGACTCTAATGTCTCTCTTAGCAGTGCTTGCTGTAATTTGTATTTAACATCACCAATAGCTAATGCTCCAATACCAACGGCATCAGGTGAATTAGTGGCATGTGTCAACGGTGCGCCAAAGTCCATCAATTTAACACCTTCGATACCCAGTGGTGACACGGCATTAACATCGCCAGCCACTTTGAGTTTAGTCGCATCACGTAAAACAGATGCATTCAGTACCTGGACCCCTGCTTTAGCAGCACAGAAAACGATGTCTGCGTCGTACAATAAACGGGCTTTATCAGCATCAGAAGCCGCTGTCGTGCCTCGTAAATCAACGTCATAGCGTTTTTTGGCTTCTGCAGCAAACTCTAGTGCAGTATCAATAGAGAAGTGATCAACAATGGCCGTTTCTGCACCCTGAAGGGCAGCAATAACGGCTGTGGCAATACCCACTGGTCCGGTTCCACCGAAGACAACGGCTTTAGCGCCTTTTAATTCTTGTTTAAATTTATTTTTCAGTTCACGTTCGACACAAGCCACCAAGGCTGCAGCAGTAGTGAAAGCACCACTTGGATCAGCAAAAACTGAAATTTCAAAAGGAGGAACCATGGATTTTTTAGCCGATTCCAACATGTCCATAGCCAATCCGATATCACGTCCACCGATGAACATGCCGGTTTTTTTCACACCTGAAGGGCCACGTGAAAAAATAGCATCCTGAGTTAGGCCTGCAACTTCGTTTAACTCAACATGTGAATATGGAATCAATACATCGTAACCCGCATCTAGTGCCATGTTAATGTCAAAGGGACTGTTGTGCTTCATTGGGTTAAGCATGTGAATAATCGAACGTTTGGACATAATTAATCCTTATAATAATCAAATTACGGCTGGAATATGATAATAGCCACAGTTACATAGAGGATTCAACAACTGCGCCATGATTATCTGCAGATGTTTGAATAAAAACGGGTGCCTCATCCTCAGAAAAAGTCGTTTTAGCAAATGTCTCAAGCTGTTTTATCAGCTGCTCTGCCTGATCATCACTTTCGACTAATATACATCCTGTCGGGCCCCAAGAGCTCTGAGCAATGCCTGTATGACCCCATTTTTGGGCCTGCAATAGACAGGCTTCGACACGTTTACTGGTGTATCGGCCACCTTGTGCTTGGGCAAAATGATCGCCAATTAACGCTTGAATATCTGTTACGGCTTTACCAAATACATCACAGGATTGTTCAATGAGCGCAGGTAATAGCTGCATCAACGTCATATGACTGATAATACGAGCATTTTCCTGAGGAAACACGGGCAGTTGTTTAAATGCCTGCAATTCAGCGCTGCCATGAATACCTTGATGATTTGGATCCATCACTAACACAATTTTCCATTTCTCAGGAAAGTTAAGCTGAGCAAGAACAGGTGGGACAGTTTGCTCAGGCTTAAGGCCACCATCAATCACAAATCCGCCATGATCAAAAGTAGCAATACCAATTCCTGAACGTTTGCCACGCCCCAACTCTTTGGCAAGCAATGGCGTATCAATGGATAAACCATGAAACTTCGCAAGTGCGACGCCGAGAGTAAGAGTGAGTTGTGTTCCCGAGCCTAGTCCTGAATGTTCTGGGATAGCTGAATTAACAGAAATAGCCACGCTACGGTTGGCATGGGGCACATGTTGCCCCAACTTTTCATAAAACAGCGTACATATTTGATTTATCTTCAATCGCATATTGTCAGTGACATATGCGCCTTGAATATTGAAATTTTCAGCGGGGGATATGTTAATGATTGTGTGGTGGCTGTTGATAGCAAGTCCGATACTACCGAATTTGCGACCAATTTCAGCATTTAAATCAAGAAATCCAAGATGAAGCCTGGCTGGAGCCTGAACGGTGACAGTTGGCATTGCCGTTAGGCTCTCCGCTTCAGCAGTTTTTTGTTTCACTGTTCGTTATCAATCTTGCAGGCTATATCGTAAATTGTGGTTTCATCTAGGAAGGCATCATTGCTTTCAAAGAGTGAGGCAATAGCACCACGATGAACTTTCATTTTAAAGTTACCAATAGCAATTGCACCGTAATAACGCATGCCATTTTTCTCGACACCGTTATCCATGACTTCCATGCCGGCAACACCCAGAGGTGGGACAGCGTTAACATCAGCGACTACTTTAATTGAGGTGTTATTGGCCAGTGCCATTTCCGGTACAACACAGACACCAGCTGGTCCAGCAGCAATCACCACATGTGCATCAGATACGATTTGTTTAACAGCTTCATCACTTCGTGTTTCGCCTGGCATGACATCGACACCGTAGTGCTCTTTCATTTCTTTGACCGTGGCTTTACTTCTTTCCATACTACGACAAGTCAGCGTCACTTTTTTTGCGCCTTCTCTGAGCATGTACAAAGCCGTGCGCTGGCCTACAGGACCGGAGCCAAGAATGACGACATTTTTATCTTTGACATCATAATCAGTAAGCACTTTACGAGCGATGGCAGCAGCTGTTGTATTCGAGCCATTTGGATCGAGCATTACCGATACGCTGACAGGACCGAAAAATGCTTTTTTTACAGCTTTACCGACAAGATCACTGGCAGGCACATTTGAGCCACCGATGAAAATAGCGCTATTTTTCAGGTTTTTTCCACCACGGGTAAAAATCATTCCGTGAACATGTGGTGTGACATTGTCACGTGTGGCGCCGCCATGAGCAATGATGTTATCGACACCAGCATCATAAGCCACTGCTTGGTCGAAGGTGCTGGCAACTGGATCTGTATCCAAGTGCAATAACAATTTTTTCATTTGGCTATCTCCCGCCTGTGTTTATTAGTGTCTTAGTGAGGTTGAAATTCTACCTGATGTTGGTCTTGTGTGAAAATAAAGCGTTTTTTTACCGCGCCGTGATGGCAGAAGATTATGAAGAATTCATGTAGTATGTCTATTCAATTCTGTATCAAAATCAGGATAAGTGGAACTAAAGGTTTGAAGGTTGAGTCTTAACTCATCCGAACAAATGAATAATAAAATATAGGAGAGAATGAATGAAGATTGCTGGAGCTGCTGCATTGTTTGCTACTGGTTTGGCTTTATTGCCAACAATGGCAATGTCCAATGATTTTTCTACGGTTACCCGTGTGCATTTCGTCATGGATTGTATGGAAGCGAATTCAAAAATGAATGTTTATGAGGGAGTTCATAAATGTTCATGTGTTGTAGATAAGTTAGCGGAAGCCTTTACTGAAAAGGAATTCGAAGATATCAGTACTGGCTTTATGTACAAAAACATGCCTGCAGATAAAGGTGCTGAATTCAGAGATGATAAAGGTGTTCAAAAGGGCTTAAAACTGTTCGAAGAAGTGAATCAAGCTGCTTATAAAGAATGTCGCATCCATAACTAAGATGACTATTATTTAGTTAAAAAAAGGCCGCTCAAGCGGCCTTTTTTGTTTCAAACATTAAAAATCAGATCTCTTTTTCTATTTTAAATTCTTGAGATTTTGTGTCATGTACTTTTGCTTCTAGCTTGCCATGCTTTTGAGGAGTGAATGTGAATCGTATGCTTGGATCTTCACTCATCGAAATACCGGCATCCACCGTAATCAGTGTTTGTCCGTTGTAGCTGATATTCATTTTATCGATGTAATGAGCCGGAATATATTTACGTGCTTTTTGATCAAATTGCAGCCCATTGTAGTTAGGGTGGCTAACGATCATCTGAGCCTGAACGGGCTCACCGACACTCGGTTGACGCATTCGCAACTGCATTTTACCTAGCCGAGCTAATGCGGCGGCGGCATCCTTGCCAGCGGGTGCACTGCAACCACCGGAAGCTTTAACAAAACGTGACACCATGTATAAACTGCCATCGTTCATTTCAGCGACAGCTCGGACATAGGTATATTGATCGACCCGCATGCGTGTGGATAAATCGACATTACCTAGCTCAGGTGAAAGATGGAATTTTGCAGAGTAAGGCATTGGATTGTTATCTATAAAGATATAGATGTTCTCAATATAGTTATCCTGCGATTGCGGTTTTAACGATTTTATGGTGATGGGCACAATGGCTGCATCTTCAGCACGTTTTGGTGCTTCCAAGCTTAATATATCTTCCGCCTCATCCTGTATAGTCCTGTCACCGAAGTAAGTTTGTTTCAGCGTTGGCCATACGGGCTCTTCTGGTGTGGCAGCCCAGATGGAATGACTACTTAGAATGAGTACTAATCCTGCAAAAGTGATCGTTGATAATCGACTAAACATTTCTCTCTCCCCAATAAGAAGTTGTTGTTATTTTATGTTTTTTGAAATGTATTGTATGGGAAAAGTTCCTGGTTTGGCAGCGGCTAATCATCATTAAAAGTTTGTACAAAAAGGATATTTCCTTCGCCAGTCAGACTGGGCTTTCCTAGTGTGCGAATAAAATTGGCATGTAGACAATTAAATTAGATTCAGATTAGGAATGTCTGAACCGCGATATATCGATGTTCAACTGTTACAATACTGCCTTTATTGAACCTACCTAGTTGAGAGTTTCTAACATGACTATACGTACCCGTTTTGCTCCAAGTCCAACAGGTTATTTACACGTTGGTGGGGCGAGGACAGCTCTGTTTTCCTGGCTTTATGCCCGTAAACACGGTGGTCGATTTGTACTTCGCATAGAAGATACGGATCTTGAACGTTCTACGGCTGAATCTGTGCAAGCCATTCTTGATGGGATGTCATGGCTAGGGCTCGATTATGATGAAGGGCCGTTTTATCAAACGCAGCGCTTTGACCGTTATAAAGAAATCATTCAACAACTCCTGGAGCAGGGTGATGCTTATCACTGCTATTGCTCGAAAGATGAGCTGGAAGAGATGCGTGAGCAGCAACGCGCCAACAAAGAAAAGCCTCGTTATGATGGCCGTTGCAGGGAATTAACTGAGCCTAAACCCGGTATTGAACCGGTTATCCGCTTTAAGAATCCCACGACTGGTAGTGTCATCGTCAGAGATATGATTCGTGGCAATGTTGAGTTTAAAAACGCTGAATTAGATGATTTGATTATTGCCCGTCCCGATGGCACACCGACCTACAATCTCACGGTTGTGGTCGATGATATGGATATGCAGATGACCCATGTTATCCGTGGTGATGATCATCTCAACAACTCACCCAGACAGATCAATATCTTCAAAGCACTGGGGGCAGAGCCGCCTAAGTTTGCTCACGTGCCGATGATTCTTGGTGATGATGGGGCCAGACTCTCAAAACGACACGGTGCTGTTGGCGTGATGAGTTATCGTGATCAAGGCTATCTCCCCGAAGCTTTACTAAACTATCTCGTCAGACTGGGATGGTCACACGGCGATCAGGAAATCTTTTCAATACAAGAAATGATTGAGCTTTTTGACATTGAAGATGTCAACAAGGCAGCGTCAAGTTTTAATACAGAGAAATTATTGTGGTTAAATCAGCAATACATCAAAAATAGCACTCCAACTCATATTGCTGATCACCTTGCCTGGCATATGCAGCAGCATAAAGTTGATATTTCTGTCGGCCCTAGTCTTGAAAAAATTGCCGTGCTTTATCAGGAAAGAGCAAAAACGCTGGTTGAAATGGCGGAAAGCAGCCTATTCTTTTATAACAAAGTCAGCAGTTTTGACGAAAAAGCAGCTAAGAAAAACTTGAATCAGGCTAGTTTGCCTCTGCTTCAAAATATGCAATCACGATTATTAGCTTTATCAGAATGGTTGGCTGAGCCTATTCATACAGAAATAAAAGCCTGTGCAGACATGCATGAAGTCGGCATGGGGAAAGTTGCCCAGCCTATCAGGGTGGCAATCACAGGGAATACTGTGTCTCCTTCCTTGGATGTGACACTGGAATTGCTTGGTCGTGAGCGCACATTGGCTGCAATTGAGTTCGCTATCGACTGGATCAATAATCAGGACTCATGATCAGGCAAAAGGGAAAAAGATAGGAATTTCATTCACTTAGGCTTTCGGGAAAAAATTCCCGAAAGTTATAAGTAAATTATCATAAAAAAGATGGGAAATATGCTTGACTAACGTTTTCTTCGAGATTATTGTTGCCCTACGCATGAGGTTCAACACTGAACAACTTTCGTGTCGTATATAACTAGAAAGCAATAAAGAGGAAAACTTTATGAAGCTGAAAACTTTATCAATCGCAATGATGACATTAGCTGTACCAGGTTTGGCTGCTGCTGATGAGCTATTGCAAATGCAACAAAACGAAAACAACTGGGTAATGCCAGCAGGTAACTACAACAACCAACGTTACTCTGAATTAACTCAAATCAACAAAGACAATGTTAAAGATTTAAACATGGCATGGTCTTTCTCAACGGGTGTTTTACGTGGTCACGAAGGTAATGCTTTAGTTATCGACGGCACTATGTACGTTCACACACCATTTCCAAACATCGTGTTTGCGTTGGATTTAAACAACGATGGCGCGATCAAATGGAAATATGAACCAAAACAAAACTACGATGAAACTGTACCTGTTATGTGCTGTGACACAGTTAACCGTGGTTTAAGCTATGCAGACGGTAAAATCTTCCTGAACCAAGCGGATACAACTCTGGTCGCTCTGAATGCAGCTGATGGTAGTGTTGCATGGTCTGACAAACGTGATGATCCAAAACGTGGTGCGACCAGCACAGCAGCGGCTCACGTATTTAAAGATAAAATCATCGTCGGTATCTCAGGTGGTGAGTTTGGTGTACGTGGTTACGTTCAAGCTTATGACTTAGATGGTAACGTGAAATACAAAGCGTATAGCACGGGTCCTGATGATGAAATGTTAGTTGACCCAGAAAAAACCA
>NZ_DIAC01000020.1:0-1157 GCF_002414625.1 Methylophaga sp. UBA5088
CTTCTTTACTGAAGGTTTTAAGCACATGTTGAATCTGGAAGGCCAGCTCACGTGTTGGAGCCAGAATGAGAGCGACAGGTTCATGTGAACGATGCTTTCTGTCCCAGAGCTTTTGTAATAAAGGCACAACAAATGCTGCGGTCTTGCCTGTCCCTGTGGCCGCACAGGCCAATACGTCCTGACCGGCTAAAATAAGCGGGATCGTTTCTTCTTGAATTGGCGTAGGGGTGGTGTAGCCGTGAGCAGCGATAGCGCTCAACAGGCTGTCTTCTAACATGAGATCTTCAAATGACATTTAGCGGTGTATCCGGAATGCAGTGATGACGTTATCCATCATCATTGGAACAATAACAAGGTCTTTCTCAGGCATAACTGTATGGTCAGCACTACCTGGATTAAATTCAATCAAAGTTTCACTTCTTCCTTCAGGTGTGATTTTTAATAATCGGCCTTTCATCCAATCGGTGACCAGGTAATTCCCCTGACCATCTGCTTCGATGCCATCCAGATTACCCACGGGCGATTGGTCACCCAGGCTTTTCATCTGTTGTGTAATCAGATCAATGATTTTTAAATGTCCCGGCGTCTCGGTTTCAAACCCTTTGGTCATATTGCCCCAGCTGGCGACAATCAGATTATTATGCTCAACCAAAAGACCGTTGGGGGATTCTAGAGCAGGGTCATCCATCCAGACATTAAAGTCATCACCAGACAAGCGATAGATGCGGTTTGTCATCATGTCGCTGACGTAAACATGTCCCTGTTTATCAATGGCCACATCATTCAGAAATTGGGCATTCTCCGCGGGGTAACGCTTGATGATGCGTTGTTCAGCAATATCAATGACCACCAGTTCATCAATATCAGAAACATAGAGATGGTTACCACTGAGTGCCAATCCTTTTGGGGCATTGAGGCCATCCAGCCAATGCAGTTTTTCAATCTCACCTTTGACTGATAATTGGCTAATAAAGCCATTACCATCTGCATCTAGGGGATTGCCATTAACATTCGAGACATATAAATGTTTTGTGATGGGATCATAGATAACAGATTCAGGTGTTTTAAGTTCTGCCGGGCTGCTCCATACAGGTGACAGCACTGTGTTAGCACAGACCTGTACTGACATTAATAAGCCGGTCAGCAATAGCGTTAAC
>NZ_DIAC01000020.1:1258-4885 GCF_002414625.1 Methylophaga sp. UBA5088
GTTTCATCATCTTCTCCAATAACAATCTGAGTGCATAATAACAGGCCAAGCCCTATCCCGCTCAAGCGTTTAGAACCAGTAAGCTGCCTGCCACCATTACCAGACAAGCTGATAAGCGTCGCCAGAGATGTTCTTCATTAAAAATGCGGTAGCCAAGGAATACCTGTAGCACCATACTTAGTTGAAATAATGCCAGAGAATAAGCGACCAAAAGCTGTGAAAATACCAGCATAGTCATGTATTGCATCAGAAAGATCAGACAGCCCAGATAAACAAAAGGGCGGATGTTATGTCGCGCTTTTGCGATATTGGTGGTGATATCTTTTTTGATAAAAAGCCATTGAGTTAAGGCTGCCAACGGCAAACCCAATAAACACCAGAACACGGTTGTGGCTAAGGCTCCACCTTCTATCACTGCTGTTTTCAGCGGTAGAGTGCCAATAGAAAAAAGCAAAATCGATAAAAACCGGTATTGAACGCCTTTGTCTTTGAACAAGGTCAACATGCGGCTTTGCGAAGTCGTTTTGGGCGGAAATAAAAAATAGCTCCCCACCACAATGACCGCGACACCAAAAAAGCCTTGAAAGCTGGGGATTTCTCCAATAAATATCATCGCCAGTATCATGGAGATAACGACTTTGTAGGCATTCAAAGGCCCAAACACTGATAAGTCTGTTTTTGATAAAGACATGACCAGATAGGCTGTACCCGCCATATCCAGTAGGGCGGCAAAGAAAATATTTATCCAAAAATTGCTTGTCAGTGAAAACAGGTCAAGTAAAGAAAGTAGTGGTAGACAGATAACGGCTAGAACAAGATAAGAACTAAAAACAATAAACAGTGAGTCAAAGCCACGGTGAGTCAGTTGCTTTTGAAAAACATTAGAGAATGCCGAGAACAGTAACCTGCTCAGCACAACGAGGATTTCCATGGTTATTCCTCAGTTGTGCTGGCCTGGTAATGCTGATTTTCATCAAGCTGATAGGTAGTAAAAATGCTGTATTGTTGGTTTGGGGTAAACTCAATAACGGCAAAATTATCTTTGCGGGGGCCCATTTCCATGCCGGGCGTACCCACTGGCATTTGAGGAACAGCGAGCCCGGTGATAGTGGGTTTTTGTGTCAGTAAACGCATGATATCAGCAGCTGGTACGTGCCCTTCGATAACATAACCTTCGATCACGGCCGTGTGACAAGAGTGCATAGCATGAGGGACGCCTAACTTTTCTTTAACGGCATCAAGATTGTGTGTTAATTGATCGGTGACATTGAATCCGTGATGCTCAAGGTGACTGATCCACTTATGACAACACTGACAATTCGGGTTACGGTAAACCTTGATATCAAGTGGTTTATCTAAATTGATAGTCGACTCAGACCACTCTGAGTCTGCATAAGCAGTTGTATTCAACAAACAGACGAGTAAAAAAAGAAGCGTTTTCATTTATAAATATTCAACATAGATTTCAGTATCGTGACTGTTTTTTTCAACCTGACTCAAAGCATTGATGACTGATCTTTCATTAGTTGGGTCAGCCTGTTCGCTGAGAAAAAAACAGTCGCAGCCAGATTCGACTAACTTGGCATAATCATTGGTGTTTTTTAGATCCGGATTCAACCAGACAGTCGCTTGCTCTGCCTGTATTTCTGAAGCCGCTTCAGCTAAACCCTCGGCTGTAAAAATCAAGAAAATCATTGGGCCGGTTCAAGGTTTAAGTAAGTTCTTTCAGAAATTTGAGACCAATCAGCATCCTTTTGACGGAATGCCTGATATGCATCGAAGACACGTTTAAATTTCGGATTCTTCTCGGCTTCTTCAACTAAAGTTTCATCTGACAGGGCTTTTAAACGTTGCAACACATCATCTGGGAAGGGCGCTATAGTAATGTCATCACGTGCTTTCAGAATTTGTAATGCCTCAGCGTTTTTATGCTCCATCTCTGCCAGCATGGCCAGATTTTCTGCTTGAGCTGCATTCGCGACGATAGCTTGCAGATCAGGTGGTAGACTGTTCCACGCACGCTCATTCACCGTTAACTCCAGGACGGTGCCAGGTTCATGCCAACCTGGATAGTAATAATGCTCTGCAGCGCGATACAAACCTAAGCGCTCGTCATGATATGGCCCAATCCATTCAGTCGCATCAATCGTATTGCGTTCAAGCGCACTATAGACTTCACTGCCGGCCAATAAAACAGGGTTACCACCGGCTTTGGCTAATACCTTGCCACCTAAGCCTGGAATACGCATTTTTAACCCCTGGAGATCATCAACAGAATTGATTTCTTTATTAAACCAGCCGCCCATTTGGACACCAGTGTTACCCAGCGGGAAGGGGATAACATGGAACGGCTTATAGACTTCACGCCATAATTCGAGGCCGCCACCATCGTATAACCATGAGTTCATACCTAATGCTGTCATGCCAAAGGGGACGGTGGAAAAGAATTGCGCTTCAGGGACTTTGCCTGCCCAGTAATAGGCACTACCGTGCCCCATTTCTACCGTGCCCTGTGATACGGCTTCAAACACCTGTAAAGCAGGGATAAGTTCACCGCCGGCATAGACTTTAATTTCCAGTCGACCATTAGACATGGCCTTGATATTGGCAGCAAAACGTTCAGCACCTTCCTGTAATACAGGGAAACCCGGCGGCCAAGTTGTGACCATCTTCCATCGGTAACTCTTTTTATAGTCTGTATTATCAGTGACAGATTGTGATTGCTCACTTTGTCCACATGAGGCCAGCATGAATGTCATTAGACCCACAATGACAGAACGTGAAAAACAAGATGCCAACATAGATGTTTGTCCCTAATTAAAGTATGTCTAATTTAGCATAAGCCAGCACTAACCACTTACTACCAGCATGTTTGAAGTTGACTTGCACTCGCGCATTTTTGCCTGAACCTTCGGTATCCACCACAATTCCCGGGCCAAACTTTTGGTGATGCACCTGTTGTCCGGTTTTAATCCCTGTTTCGTTCATTGTCTGCGTGTCTCGACCACGAACACCATTCAGGCTGGGAGTGATATGGTTTTTGCGAGCACGAACTTCTTCTATACACTCGGTCGGAAGTTCACTCAGAAAACGTGACGGGCGTTGAATCATTTCTTGCCCATAGAGAAAGCGCGATTCTGTGTACATCAGATAGAGCGTTTTTCTCGCGCGTGTCATGCCGACATAACAAAGCCGTCTCTCTTCGGCAAGGCGGACAGGATCATCACTGGACTTTTGTCCGGGGAACAGACCTTCTTCCATGCCCACCATAAAGACGATTGGAAATTCGAGACCCTTGGCGGAATGTAATGTCATTAATTGCACGCAATCTTCCCAGCGGTCAGCCTGATTCTCACCGGCTTCGAGTGCAGCATGGGCAAGAAATGCATCCAGATCCGACATGTCTTCTGCTTCTTCAGGTTTGTGAAACTGTTTGGTCGCTGAGATTAATTCGTCTAGGTTATCAATCCGACCTTGCCCTTTTTCGGTCTTATCTTTGGCAAAGTGGGCTTTTAGGCCACTTTCATCAATGACTAACTGTGTCAGTTCATTTAAGCCCATCATGGTGTCTTGTTCAGGAGTCAACGAATCAATCAGTGTGATAAAACCCGCTAGCGCATTACCAGC
>NZ_DIAC01000020.1:5004-11258 GCF_002414625.1 Methylophaga sp. UBA5088
AACCCGCTAGCGCATTACCAGCTCGTGCCGCAAAGGCTTTAGCATCCAGCATCTCGATGGCACTATGCCACATCGAAATATCGCGTTCACGAGCATATTGGCGTACTTGTGTGAGAGTGGCAGCGCCAATACCGCGCGTGGGTGTGTTGACGATACGTTCAAAAGCGGCGTCATCGAGACGGTTTGACACCAGACGCAAATAAGACAGAACGTCTTTGATTTCAGCCCGCTCAAAAAAGCGTAAGCCACCATAAACCCGATAGGGCATAGCGGCTTGTAGTAAGGCTTCCTCAATGACCCGTGATTGCGCATTCGAACGATAGAGCACGGCAGCATCACTTCTTTTCCCACCGTTTTCTACCCATTTACGGATTTGCTCGACAAGGTATGAGGCTTCGTCACGTTCGTTGTAAGCGTTATAAATCTGGATGGGATCGCCGTCATCATCCTCTGTCCATAATTCTTTGCCTAAGCGTTCACTATTATTGGCAATAACCGCATTAGCTGCTTTGAGAATATTGCCAGTAGAACGATAGTTTTGTTCTAGACGGATGGTGCTGGCACCCTGGTAGTCGGTGTCGAACTGTTGAATATTTTCTATACGTGCACCACGCCAGCCATAGATAGACTGATCATCATCCCCTACGATAAACAGGTGTCCGCTAGTTCCTGCGAGTAATCTTAGCCAAGCGTATTGCAAGGTATTAGTATCCTGAAACTCGTCGACTAAAATTTGTTTAAACCGCTGCTGATAGTGCGCCAGAATATCGGGGCGTTTTAACCAGAGTTCATGGCTTCTTAATAAAATTTCACCGAAATCGATAACCCCAGCTCGTTGACAAGCCTGTTCATAGGCAAGGTAAATGGCCAGCATATTTTTTGAATAAGGATCATGACCTGCCTGAATATCTTTGGCACGCAGGCCTTCATCTTTTTGTGCATTGATGTACCACTGGGCCTGTTTAGGTGGCCATTGTGCTTCATCCAGTTCCATCGCGCGGATGATGCGTTTCAGCATCCGAAGTTGATCATCTGTATCCAGAATCTGGAAATTTTGAGGCAGGTCGGCTTCTTTCCAATGTGAGCGCAATAGGCGGTGAGCTAAGCCATGAAAGGTGCCTACCCACATGCCGCCTGGTGGATAACCCAGAATCTCTTCAATACGACCACGCATTTCTGCAGCCGCTTTATTGGTGAAGGTCACAGCTAAAATATTACCCGCTGAAAAACCTTCTGCTTGTATCAGCCAGGCTATTCTGTGGACTAATACCCGTGTTTTTCCACTACCGGCTCCCGCCAGAATCCTGGCGTGGCCTAGAGGTGCAGCAACTGCTTCACGTTGTGGTTTGTTTAGATCGTTTAAAAGCTCTGAGACATCCATTTTGTGATCATATCGTTCAGAAATAAATAAACCAGCACATTATCCGGTCATGATGGATATGAACTGGTCAATTGGTGTTATGCCATATCAGTCGGGCGGGGGACTGATAGCGTATCTGCATAACGCTCATTGTAAAAATCAAACTCCCCGCAACGAGAATGCTTGCGGGGAGTATGTATTTTTTAGATGTTGCTATCTAAAAATGCAGCAAGTTGTGATTTTGTTAAAGCACCTACTTTTGTGGCTTCAACTTCACCATCTTTAAACAACATTAATGTTGGGATACCACGGATACCGTAGCGTGGTGGAGTGTCCTGATTTTCGTCAATATTCAGCTTGCAAACTTTCAATTTACCAGCGTATTCGGTCGCGATTTCATCCAATACAGGGGCGATCATTTTGCATGGACCACACCATTCAGCCCAGTAATCGACCAACACAGGCAGGTCAGACTGTAGTACTTGGCTATCAAAGTCGCCATCGGTCACGTGGGTGACGTTTTCGCTCATGTTTTATCTCCAGTGGTATATAAAGTATCGTGGGTCTATACTCCCATACGATATAGCCTAACATTTTTTCCTATCACAAAAGGTAATGCAAGTATTCTATGAGTGCACATCTAACCGAGCAGGCCTTCTCATCCTTGCCACTCCACGCTTCACTAAAAGCCGGGCTGGCGAAGGCCGGATTCGAATTCTGTACCCCGATTCAAGCTTCTGCGCTGCCAATATTACTATCAGGCCGGGATGTTGCTGGTCAGGCACAAACAGGAACAGGCAAAACCATTGCTTTTTTACTTGCCACCTTTCAATGCCTGCTCGAAAAAAAGCCTGCTGAAAACTGGGACGGAAAACAACCACGCGCACTGATTTTAGCTCCGACTCGCGAATTAGCCATTCAAATAGCGAAAGATGCAGAAAAACTTAATGCTGAATCAGGACTGCGTATTGGTATCGCACATGGAGGCAAAGATTACCAACGTCAGCGCGATATGATTAAGGGGGGACTGGATATTTTAATCGGTACGCCTGGGCGCTTATTGGATTATCAGAAACAACGTGTCTTCAGTTTAAAATTCATTGATGTCGTTGTACTTGATGAAGCCGATCGGATGTTTGATCTGGGCTTTATTAAAGATGTCCGTTATTTCCTGCGTCGTATCCCTAAACCCGAGCAACGTTTAGGGATGTTGTTTTCAGCGACATTGAGCTACAAAGTTAGCGAATTAGCTTACGAACATATGAATAACCCAGAAAAGGTTCAGGTCGAACCTGAAAAAATGATGGGGGATCGTATTGAAGAATGGGTGTATTACCCGGCGAATGATGAAAAAATTCCTCTGCTGCTGGCGTTGATTAAACGTTTGAATCCTGAACGGGGCATTATTTTCGTCAATACAAAACAAGCTGCAGATGTTGTCTGGGGGTATTTGGAGGGGAATGGCTACAAGGCTTCATTATTGTCTGGTGATGTGCCCCAGAAAAAACGTGAACGCTTATTGCAACACTTCCAGGATGGCGAATTTCCCTTCCTCGTCGCCACTGATGTTGCTGCGCGAGGATTACATATTCCTGAGGTGAGTCATGTATTTAATTATGATTTACCCCAAGATGTAGAGGACTACGTTCATCGCACGGGACGGACTGCTCGAGCAGGGGCTAGCGGTGTTGCCATCAGTTTAGCGTGTGAAGAATATGTATTTTCACTGCCAGATATTGAAGCTTATATCAAACATAAATTACCATTAGCATCAACCTCTGATGAGCAACTGGACACACCCAAGCCACGAGTAAAAAAGGAAAAAGAAGCCGCACCACAACGAAAAAGACACGACGCGAATAAATCATCAAAGCCACGACGCAGGCGTCCAAGGCAAGAAAAAAAGTAATGATAGATGCAGATCAACAATAACAGACAAGCGAATTTTTACCCGCTGGTTCCTACTGAACCACGCAATAATGCGCGTTTGCCTGTTACTTTTGATGCTGCCGCTGAATACACCGCTACCATTGTTGATAAAGAACAAGCTGATACAACGAATGTCGTTGTGCCACTGGCCTCCACACAAGATAGTCAGCAAGCGCAATTTGTCAGGCAGTTTATCGGCACTGAACGTGACTCATCTTCGTCTGAACGACAAAACAATCTACTACCAAAGTCTGTACAGCAATATTTATATATCAAGGACATGAATAATGATTCAAAGCCGTCAGGAGGGCAGTTAGTGGATGAGATGGTTTAGCGTTTTATGGCTTGTTTTTTTCATTACGGGCTGTGCGGCAAGCGGAAATAATAGTCAGTCAAATAACGGTGTCTCCAGACTAGCCAAGAGTGACATCGATGAAGTGATAGAGCTTCACCAACAAGCGGTGATGGCGCAGTTAAAAAGATTAATGTTGAAGCTTTACAAACGTAATCCCAATCTTCGTCATGACAGGGATATCAGAACCATCAAAGAGAGTGTGGAGCGGACATTCTCCAGAGAGGTGGATTTCATCTACCCCGAATGGGCTATTATCAAGAGACCAACCGATATAATACGACTCTCTCTTGATGAACGTTTTCAGGGGGATCGTGTACTTGCCTATATTGTCGGCTTAAGAAAAATGCTGATGACATCTTATGATAACCACAGCGAATTTTTTTACCTGACCTCAATCGATCAGCAAAAACTCTATAACAGTGCTCGTAATATAGAAATTGCGGCATGGTTGTTGGCAAAGAAACGTGATCGTGACGGTAATCTACTGATGTTGAGCGATAGCTTATCAGGCGAGATACGTAATTTGAGTTATCAACGACTGTTTGGAAAAATGATTGCTACCCAAGATAATCTTGCCCAAATCATCGCGCAGAAAAATGGCCGTATTATTAAGACATTTGTCGTTCGAGCGGCCACGCTTGTTTTCTTACCTATTTAGGTTTTGTGTGACCAGCCACTCCAGCAGTTAATACAAAACGCATGGCTTGTTCCATGCTCATATCAATCGGTTTTAACATGCGTCTTGGCATGATCACAGGATAGCCGCCGATGTTATAACTCATTGGTAAATACACCAGCACACGATCTTCATCATCTTTGGTTGGTAGATGCTCTGCACTGTCCAATGTGATAAAGCCAATCATCTCCATACCATTATCCAGTTTGACGGAAACAACCTGTTCAAACTCAGTTTCTCGTCCCGGTGTGAAGTAATGAAAAAAGTCATGCATGCTGCCATAAATTGATTTGATGACTGGTAGGTGATAAAGCAAGCTTTCTGCACCCTTGAACAAGCGCTTGAAAACATAGAGGCGCATTAAAATACCGAGAGTAAAGATCAAGGCAATAGCAGCTAAAAAACCCATCCCTGGCCAATACATGTAATCCGGTAACAGAAACATGATGACTTGGCTTAATGCTTTTTCTGCAGAAGAAATGACCCAATAAATCAGATAGAGCGTAATGGTGATAGGCAGAATAGTGATTAAGCCGGTCAAAAACTGACGGGTTAGGAATCGAAACATACACTAGGCTCCGTGAAATGAAAGTATGGTCATCTGATCTGAGAAAGACGAAGGGGAGATAATTTAATCACGGCCATAGTGGCGCTGAGCCAGTTTAGGCGTGGCAAAAGAACGGCTTGCTGCTTGCTGCATAAACAGGTTTTTCAGTAAGCGACTTTGGTTGACATGACGTAAGCCAAATTGACGTAGCCATCTCACCGGAGCGATGCGGTTAGTGAAGACACGCTTGAACATGTCCATGCTCATTTGCATCAGCAGATTATCAGCATGTCGTTGTCGTTGGTATTTTTGTAACGTATGTAGCTGACTAATATCACGATTATGCATGGCAGCATCGATAATAACTTCGGCTAGCGTTGCTGCATCCAACAAACCGATATTGACGCCTTGTCCTGCTAGTGGATGAATGGTGTGTGCGGCATCACCAACCAGAACAATGCCTGGTTTGATATATGTCTCGGCATGACGTAGTTGAAGCGGAAAAGCATCACGGTGGCTGATGTGGGTGACTTTTCCCAAACGTTCTTCAAATGCCACATTTAGTTCATCGATAAATTCATCATCGCTGAGCGATAACAGACGATCAGCATCGTCATTTTTAAGTGTCCAGACAATTGAGCATTGATGATTATCTTTTAGAGGTAAAAACGCAAGCGGACCATCAGCTAAGAAGCGCTGCCATGCGGTGTTTTGATGAGGATGTTCAGTGGTAACATTACACACCAGGCCTTTTTGATGGTATGACCAGCCTTTTGTCTGGATGTTAGCCAGCTCTTTAATAGCCGAATGAGCACCATCTGCCGCGATAATCAGTTGTGTTTTTACTATGCGTCCATCCTCAAGACGAAGTTGTTGGTTATCAATAGCTACTGGTTTGGCTGGGCAAATTACATCAATATTAGCTTGTTGCTGACAGAGGCTGAAACTGGTTTTTTGCAGTTGCCGATTCTCAATGATGTGACCTAAGTTGCTGGTACCCATATCAGCACTATTGAAATGTATCTGACTCTCACTGGTTTCCCAGACTTTCATGTCAGAAAATGCAGATAGCCGTGCTGGTGGCAGCATTGACCATATTCCCAGATTTTTCAGAATGGCTTCACTACCTTTGGTCAATGCACTGACTCTGATGTCAAAGGGATCGTCAGCAGTTAATGGTTCAACATGACGAGCCTCTATTAAGGCAATGGTGAATTGGTCATAACGTGATAATGCCAGCGCCAGACAGGCTCCCACCATGCCACCACCGACAATCGTAATATCATATTGCTGTTTCATGATAAGGGAACACCTCGAGCTAATTTAGGCTGTGCTTGTGCCAATCCCATACTTTTCTGTGCCAGCCAGTGTTTCATAACAGGCATCG
>NZ_DIAC01000020.1:11373-11819 GCF_002414625.1 Methylophaga sp. UBA5088
TTTCATAACAGGCATCGTATCCATCAGCGTAAGTCCTGCCCCACGCAGATGACCTAATAGCGGAATATCATTACTGAATAATCGCACCAGTTGGTCTGTGGATTTAACAACCTGATCCTGATCTTGTTGACGCTGCTGCTGATAACGTTGCAACAACTCAGCGTGACCGCAATCTTTGGCATCAAAAATATGTTCAGCCAATACCGCGACATCACGTAAGCCAAGATTGAATCCCTGACCAGCAATGGGGTGCAGGCTGTGAGCGGCATTTCCAATAAATACGATTCGAGCTTGAACTGGCATGTCAGCTTGCATCAATATTAAAGGGTAACTGTTACGCTCGCCAACACGAATAAACCGTCCAGCACGATAGCCGAAGTGATGTTGTAATTGCTTTAGAAATGCTTCCTCTGGAAGGGAGAGCAATGCACTTTCTTCACCCGCTC
>NZ_DIAC01000020.1:11914-16368 GCF_002414625.1 Methylophaga sp. UBA5088
TTCACCCGCTTTGACTGTCCATACTAAGCTGCTTCGTTTATCCGTCATCGGCAATAAAGCCAAGGGACCAGATGTAGTGAAACGCTCGTATGCCCAACCATGATGTGGTTTATCTGTAGAAATATTGGCGGTGATAGCGACCTGACTGTAATCTTGCTCCCAGGCACTTAAGTTCAAACAGTGACGGATAGTCGATTCGCGTCCATCAGCGGCAACAAGCAGTTTGGCAGTCAGAGTGTCATGGTTATCTAACGTGACTTTCACATGTTCAGCTTCGGTGACTACTGCACTCACCATGCTTGGACAGAATAATGTCAAATTATCGAGTTGCTGCAATTGCTGGTTGAGTGCGTGGCCTAAATATTTGGCTGTAATGACTTGGCCGAGTGCCGGCACTTTTTCCTGTTCGGCCGATAAGCGTGTCACACCAAAGCGGCCCCGCTCAGACACGTGAATGTGTTGGATGGGACTGGCGTGCTTTTCGATAGCAGTCCAGACATCCATTGTTTCGAAGATACGTTGCGAACCATAGCTAAGTGCAATGCCACGATCATCGTAACTGGGCTGGGAATTTGTTTCTAATGATTTCGCTTCTATAAGACCAATCTTCAGCCGACTCTCTTTCAAAGCGATAGCCAGGCTGGCACCAGCCATACCGCCTCCCACAATCAACACATCAAACAGGCTGTGATTCACGTTTTAGATTGCCTCTGCCATTAATGCTTCAATCTCGTCGATTTCCTTGGGGGCCGCTTCAGTGAGTACTTCGTAACCATCTTTTGTCACCAGTACGTCGTCTTCAATCCGAATACCGATAAAGTGCCACTTTTTATCGACATGTTCCTGATCGCGGATATAGAGACCAGGCTCAACCGTTAATACCATGCCGGGTTCTAATAAGCGCCACTCACCGCCGACTTTATAGTCACCGACATCATGTACATCCATTCCCAGCCAATGTCCAGTTCGGTGCATATAAAACTCACGGTAAGCGCCTTCTTCGATGAGTTGATCGACATTGCCGTTAAGAATGCCTAATTCAACTAAGCCTTGCGTTAAGACCTCAACCGCTGCTTCGTGTGGTTGATTCCAATGATTGCCTGGCTTTACTGCAGCAATGGCGGCTTTTTGTGCATTTAAAACGATTTGATACACAGCTGCCTGCGCGGTAGTGAACTTACCATTAACAGGAAAAGTGCGAGTAATATCGCCCGCGTAACATTCGAATTCTGCACCGGCATCAATCAGCAATAACTCATTACTTTTCAACTTGGCACTGTTTTCAATGTAATGCAGGATACAGCCATTCTCACCGCCACCCACAATAGACGGGTAAGCAGGGGAGCGACAACCATTTTTCATAAACTCATGAATAATTTCCGCTTCGACCTCATACTCCCATTTACCTGGTTTGGTAAATTGCATAGCACGAATATGAGCTTGGGCCGATATGCTTGCTGCCTGTTTCATGGCTTTGATTTCCTGACTGCTTTTAAATAATCTAAGCTCATTCAGGCAATGCTCGAGTTCAATAATCTCTGTTGGCGAATGTTTACCAGAGCGTGCTGCTTGGCGTAGGTGATTCAACCAAGACACCATGTGCTGATCAAAGCTCGGCTGATTTCCCATGGTGTAATAGACTTTTTCTTTACCTTCCAGCAGACCAGGCAGGATATCGTCAAGATCACTTATTGGATAAGAGTCATCGGCGCCAAATTCAGCGATAGCACCTTCCTGACCGGCACGATAGCCATCCCAGATTTCTTTATCCAGGTCCCGTTCACGGCAGAATAAAATATACTCGCCATGTTCTCTTCCTGGAATCAGCACCAGTACGGATTCAGGCTCATCAAACCCTGTCAGGTAGTGGAAACTACTATCACTTCGGTAGGGATAGTCGACATCACGGTTACGGTTAGCCACTGGCGCGTTGGGTAATACAGCGATCGTATCTGGTCCCATAATATCCATCAGATGTTGACGGCGTTTGGTGAATTCTTTCTTTTGCATTAGTGTTCAGTCGCTTCCTCAGTTGGGTCGGTAGGTTGCAATTCTCCGTAAAGTAAAAAAAGACCCATACGAATGTATTCTACGAGTTCTTCAAAATTGGCACGTTCTTCTTCTGTGTCTTCTACATTGTCAAAATTAACCTGACTGATTTTGATGACATCAGTCACGTATTCCTGACAATCATCAGAGAGTTCTGTTTCATTGGTCATGCCTGATGTACCGAGGCCGAATACAAGCCCTTGACACCAGTCTGCCATCGCCGATAAACGTGAGACAATCGGTGCATTGTCATCCGGGAGTTCCATCTGAAAGTCAAAATCCAGGCTATTTAGAGACTGAATCGTGTCATCAAACAGGTGTGTTAAATCTTGTTTCTCTTCTTCGGCAGGCGAGAAATCTTCAAATAATCGTGTGTACCAGCTTTTACGATCGGCGAGAGCGTCCATACAAAGCAAACCACATAAAGCGCCCTGGAGTTCAGCGAGACTGGCAGGCCCATCACCGTTTTGATTATCGGGCGATAGAGATGGAAAGTAGAGTTGTGACATAAACTTAAAACCTGAATAATGGCAAAAAAGATATCTTGTTCAATGTTATGCATTGGAACATAAATTGTTCCTATTATGACAGTTGTTGACCGAGTCGGCAGCGCACGTCTATAGTTAGGCTTTATTCTCGCACAGCGAAAGAACTCATATTAATGGATAAGAACGCGATACAACAATTGGAGCAACAAGTGGATGAGCTACTTCGTACCAGTCGTCGATTGCGGGAAGAGAACATGCTGTTGCGCTCACAACAAACAGCGTGGCTCTCAGAACGTTCTCAACTGATCGAAAAAACCGATGTGGCTCGAAGCCGGATTGAGAAGATGGTGAGTCGTTTAAGAGAATTGGATAGCGAATTATGAGTTCACCGGTAACTGTGACAATTTTGGGCAAGGAATATCAAATTGCTTGTCCGGAAGAAGAAAAAGAGGCGCTGATTGCGTCTGCCAAGATGGTCCATGACAATATGGAAAAGATTCGTCAAAGTGGCAAAGTGGTAGGTGTCGATCGTATCGCGGTAATGGCAGCACTCAACTTAGCGCACGAGTTGCTTATTTTCAAACATGACGAAGGTCATGACATGGAAAAAGTAAACAACAAAATTATGCAGTTGAAAGAGCGTGTTAGCGCTTTTCTGGAAGAAGATAGACAATTGGAGCTCTGAAAAAACTTGAGCTAAGCATAGGGAATTTGCGTATCATAGATCATGTCCCTGCGGTGCTCGATAGCGACATGTGTGTCTTGAGCCGATAAGCAAATGCTTAAGGAAACTGACAATCCGAAGTTGAAAAACAGGCCCGCTTGACGGGAAGTTTGCCATCTTCATGAAGTTTCCCTCTTGAATCTCATGGTTCAAGAACCCCCGTCGCACCGACACTGTGGGGCTCAATTTCCCCCTTCATCCTCACCTCGATCTTAATCATAAAAAGAAGCCGATCTCTTCGGTGGGGATGTTTTTCTTTGTTGGTTTTCACCTTCACCACCATTTCCCATGGTTTGCTTTTTTAGGCTTTTTTTCTGTGGCGGTTCCGTCTTGATCAATAGTTGTGATATGTTGCTGAAAAACATAAAAACTATATAAAGAGAGGAATATTACTGATGTCATGGTTTGATAACTTGGCCAGTCGGCTATCCAAGAAACATATCATCGCCAAACCTGGGTTTAATCGCTGGCTAATTGCCCCTGCTTCTGTCGCTATTCATTTGTGTATCGGTTCGGTCTATGCCTGGAGTATTTTTAATCCAGCCCTGACGAAACAGTTTGGTGTGGTGGCCAGTGCTGCTGATGACTGGAGTTTTTCATCTGTTGTCTGGATTTTTTCTACCGCGATTGTGTTTCTGGGATTAGCAGCAGCCATTGGAGGTAAATGGCTTGAAGAAGTAGGGCCAAGAGCGACCGGATTTCTCGCTGCTTGTTTATGGGGTGGTGGCTTTCTCGTTGGCAGTATCGGCATTGCCACACACGAGCTTTGGCTCATTTATTTGGGGTATGGTGCTATTGGTGGTTGTGGTTTAGGGCTTGCCTACGTCACACCAGTCAGTACCTTGATTCGCTGGTTCCCTGATAGACGTGGTATGGCGACAGGTATCGCCATCATGGGGTTTGGTGGTGGTGCGATGATAGGGGCGCCATTAATCACTTACCTACTGAGTTTGTATTATCGAATGCCTGAATATTTAGGCAAAGTCACCGACGTTAATCTGATTACTGAATCGGGTAGACGCTATGCTGAAGTGGCAGGTCAACAAGTTGAAGTTGTCATTGCTTCCGCAGCCGATATGCTAAAAACACCCGTGCCTGGGCCAGAAGGCGTCTATGTCGTGGGCACAGGTGATACCGGAGCGACCAGTGTCTTCATCACGCTTGGTATTGTGTATTTTATTGTGATGACCATC
>NZ_DIAC01000020.1:16494-19429 GCF_002414625.1 Methylophaga sp. UBA5088
CCATCGCAGCGTTTAGTTTTCGAGTCCCAGCTAAAGACTGGAAACCAGACAACTGGACGCCTCCAGCCAAAGATCAATCTACAAAAAACCGTCTGATTTCTGACAACCATGTTCATATTGATCAAGCGATAAAAACACCGCAGTTCTATCAACTATGGATTGTATTGTGTTTTAACGTGACGGCAGGTATTGGGGTGATCGGGGTGGCAAAAACCATGATTACTGATATTTTTAGTCCGAGCCTGCCAGGAATTGTTGATGCCAGCTTTGCTGCTACCTATGTATTGATGATTAGCGTGTTTAATATGTCAGGGCGTTTTTTATGGTCTACAGCATCTGATTACATCGGGCGTAAAAATACCTATCATTGCTTCTTCTTGTTGGGAGCATTACTGTATTTATCTATTCCCTTTATAGCAACACAAGCTAGTGTGAGTCCGAGTGTGACAGCATTAGTCATGTTCTATGCCGTTACCATGATTATATTCACTATGTATGGCGGTGGTTTTGCCACTATTCCAGCTTATCTGGCTGATATTTTCGGTACGATGCATGTGGGTGGTATTCATGGGCGACTGTTAACAGCCTGGAGTACCGCTGGCATTTTAGGACCATATGTGATTACGCATCTGCGTGAGCACTCGATGAATAAGGTTTTACATGAATTAGCAGCTAAAGTTGATCCAGCTGCATTCCTGCAAAAGTTTGGGGCGAGTATTGATAATCTCGATGAGTTGATTGCCGCGAAAACAGTGTCCATTTCACAGCTGATGGAGATTGCACCGGCAGGGACTTTAGATCCTACTCCAAGCCTTTATAATTCAACTATGTATGCCATGGCTGGATTACTTCTTGTGGCATTCCTGGCGAATTTGTCTATTCGTCCAGTTAGAGAAAAACATCATGTGCAAAACACACATCCTGAATTAGCTCAGGAACATAAATAAGGTCTGTATGTTCACAAAAAAGCCTGCTTTTTAGCAGGCTTTTTTATTAGGCTAAGCTAGTCTGATTTCATGTTCTCACGAAGTTGCTGCAAAACAGCTTGGGTATCGGGCCTGATCTGTCGCCAAAGATAAAAGGCTTCAGCAGCTTGCTCGACTAACATTCCCAGGCCATCAATGGTTTGACTGACTTTGTGTTGTTTTGCCCACTTGATAAATGCGGTATCCCTATCGGCATACATCATGTCATAGCAACATGATTTTTCAGTAAATATACTTTCTGGTAGGTCAGGTACTTCGTCTTGTAGGCTTGCTGCCGTCGCATTGATGATGATGTCGAAATGACCGGATACGTCAGTAAATCCACCGCCTTTAATAGCACCTAAGTCGGAAAACAAATCAGCCAGTTGAGTGGCTTTACTAGCTGTTCTGTTGGCAATAAATAATTCGGCTGGTTGATAAGTCATCAACGGGGCGATGACGCCTCGCGCCGCACCACCTGCACCTATTAACAAAATCCGCTTATCTTTAAGGCTGATATGGTGGTTTTCCAAATCTCGGCATAAGCCAATACCATCAGTATTGTCACCATAAATAGTACCGTCACTCTCAAAAATGACTGTGTTGATGGCACCAGCACGTTGAGCACGATCTGACAGACTATCTGCCAAGGCCCAGGCTTGTTCTTTAAAAGGAACAGTGATGTTAATCCCTTTAAGCTTGAGAATATCTCGCAGCTGTTGAAGACTTGAAGCCAGTGATTCCAATGGCACTTCAATAGCTGTGTATTCAATATCTTGCTGGCTCTGCTTGGCAAATTCGGCATGAATGAAGGGGGATTTACTGTGTTTAATTGGGTGGCCTATTACGGCGTATTTATCAGTCATAGAGTCATTGCAAACGTATTTTTAAAATTAGATGCCAGCTTTTAATTGCTGAGCGACTTCCTTAGCAAAGTAAGTCAAAATGCCATCAGCCCCAGCACGTTTGAAAGCCAGAAGACTTTCCAAAATAACCGATTCAGTCAACCAGCCATTGTCGATAGCCGCTTTTAACATGGCATATTCACCGCTGACTTGGTAGACATAAGTGGGTTTTTTGAAAGTGTCTTTCACACGATATAAAACATCAAGATAAGGCATGCCTGGCTTCACCATCACCATATCCGCGCCTTCCTGAATATCTAATGCGACTTCATGAAGAGCTTCATCACTGTTAGCGGGGTCCATCTGGTAAGTAAATTTGTTACCGCTGCCTAGATTTCCTGAGCTACCAACAGCATCCCGGAATGGGCCATAAAAACTGGAAGCATATTTGGCTGAATACGCCATGATGCGGGTGTGTATATGGCTGTTGAACTCCAGTGCATCACGAATAGCACCGATTCGGCCATCCATCATATCGGATGGTGCCACAATTTGGGCCCCAGCTTCGGCATGCGATAAGGCTTGTTTAATTAATACATCAACGGTGTGATCATTGACGATGTATCCATTGTCATCGAGAAGACCGTCCTGCCCATGCGTCGTGAAAGGGTCTAACGCCACATCGGTCATAATGCCTAGCTCAGGAAACTCCTGTCGTAGCGCTCGAACAGCTTGTTGAACAAGACCCTCTGGATTATAAGCCTCACTGGCATCTTCTGTTTTTTTCTCGACAGGCGTCACTGGAAATAAAGCCATCACGGGTACACCTAAACGATGAATAATTTCAGCTTCTTTAAGAAGCAGGTCGATACTCAATCTCTCTACGCCAGGCATAGAGCTAACCTGTTGACGTTGATTGCTTCCTTCAAGCACAAAACAGGGGTAAATTAAATCGTTGACTGTCAGGACATTTTCTTGCATCAAGCGTCGGGAAAAATCATCTTTACGCATTCTTCTTGGGCGCTGATTAGGGAAACCACTAGTGATAATTGATTGCGTCATGCCTGACCTCATTGATTACAGAGTAAACACCCCAATATACCTAAGCAAAGCTAATGTCACCAG
>NZ_DIAC01000130.1:0-10190 GCF_002414625.1 Methylophaga sp. UBA5088
CGGGTGAGATTTTATTGACCAGCATGGATAAAGACGGCACAAAGTCAGGTTTTGATCTGGCACTCACCAGAGCAGTCAGTGATGCTGTTAACGTACCAGTGATTGCTTCAGGTGGTGTTGGCAAACTTCAAGACTTAACGGATGGCATTAAATTAGGTCATGCGGATGCCGTTCTGGCTGCAAGTATCTTCCACTTTGGTGAACACACTGTTGAAGAAGCCAAACAACAAATGGCTGCACAGGGTATTGAGGTGAGGTTGTAAATGACAACTTGGCTGGATCAAGTGAAATGGAATAGTGATGGTTTAGTTCCTGTCATTACGCAAGAGTTTGAAAGCAAGCAAGTACTCACTTTAGCCTGGATGAATAGAGACGCATTAGCGCTGACAGCTGAACAAGGACATGCCATTTATTGGTCACGTTCACGACAAAAGTTATGGCATAAAGGTGAACAATCAGGGCACCAACAGATCGTTAAATCAATACGAATGGACTGTGATAACGATGCTATTTTGTTGGAAGTGATTCAAAAAGGGGGCATTGCCTGCCACACTGGACGTCATCACTGCTTCTTTAATGAATTACAGTCAGATAAATGGCAAGCAATTGATCCAGTTTTAAAAGACCCCAAAGACATTTATTCATGAGCGATATAATTAAACAACTTAGTCAGGTACTTACCGAACGCAAAACAGCTGATGCTGATAGCTCATACGTTGCCAGCCTCTATGCTGCAGGCACAGATAAAATTCTGAAAAAGCTGGGTGAAGAAGCCGTTGAGACAGTCATCGCAGGCAAAGGTGGTGTGAAAGAAGAGATTATCTATGAAACTGCTGATTTATGGTTTCATAGCCTTGTCTTACTGGCGCATAATGATATCGATTCTCAAGCTGTTCTTGATGAACTTGCCAGACGCTTTGGCTTGTCTGGCCTGGAAGAAAAGGCTAACCGGAGCAAATCATGAACGATTGTATATTCTGTAAAATCGTCGCAGGTGAAATACCTTCAAACCGCGTTTATGAAGATGAACTGATTTATGCCTTTACTGACATCAATCCAAAGGCATCTGTACATGTGTTAGTGATTCCGAAACAACATATCGCCAGACTGGATAACGCAAATCAAGAGCACGCTTCGCTCCTTGCCCATATGATGCTCAGCTTACCCAAAATAGCTGAATCACAAGGCCTTAAAAATGGGTTCCGTACGATTATTAACACCGGACCTGGTGGTGGCCAGGAAGTCGATCACCTGCACATTCATATCCTTGGCGGTAGTAAAATGCCTGGATTCAATTAGGAGATAACCCCATGTTAGGTGGTATTAGCATTTGGCAATTACTTATCGTTTTAGCGATTGTTATTTTATTATTTGGCACAAAAAAACTGCGATCGCTTGGTGGTGATTTAGGTAGTGCAATCAAGAGCTTCAAAGACTCTGTGCAAGATGGCAAAGATGATATTGATAAAGAAAAAAATGACGCTATCCAACATCATGATGCTCATGATGACATTTCACAGAAAAGTGATAATAAAGATAAAACTTCTCACTAGTCTAAATCGGCACATTCGCCATGTTTGATATCGGATTCTGGGAAATCTTAGTCATTGCTCTGGTGGCATTGATTGTCGTCGGTCCTGAAAGACTGCCAAAACTGGTCAGAGTGACTGGTCTTTGGATAGGCCGGGCTCAAGCCTCATTACATGCCATAAAAACAGATATTTCCAGAGAGCTTCGAGCGCAGGAGTTAAAAGATGCGCTTAATAAAACTAATCAAACCATGTCTGATATGAATCAAACGATTCATATTGACGAAAATCTGCAAGAGAATAAAAAAACCGCCCCAAAAGAAGAGACCGATAAAAAAGATGGATAATCACGATCAACAACCTTTGATATCCCATCTGGTTGAGCTAAGAGATCGTTTACTTAAAGGTGTGCTCGTCGTTTTAGTTATTGCTTTATGTTTACTGCCTTTTTCCAATAATCTTTATCACTTTTTGTCTGAGCCATTACTCGAGCAGCTACCAGAAACCAGTACCATGATAGCGACAGAAGTCGCCTCACCATTCTTAACGCCGTTTAAACTCACGTTGAGCACGGCCATACTGCTGGCTGTACCAGTATTGTTATACCAATTATGGGCTTTTGTCGCGCCGGGTTTATATACACATGAGAAAAAGCTGGTGTTCCCATTATTATTTGCCAGCACGATTCTATTCTTCTTAGGTATTGTTTTTGCCTATTACGCCGTCTTCCCATTGATATTTGCCTTTTTGACTCAAGCTGCGCCTGAAGGGGTGGCGGTGATGACAGATATCAGCAGTTATCTGGATTTTGTTTTAAAACTGTTCTTTGCTTTTGGCTTGGCATTTGAAGTCCCTATTGCCACTGTGTTGCTCATATGGACACAAGCAACCACAGTGGAGTCATTAAAGCAAAAGAGGCCTTACATCATCGTAGGGGCTTTTGTGGTGGGTATGTTACTCACGCCGCCAGATGTCATTTCTCAAACCTTACTCGCTGTGCCTATTTGGTTATTATTTGAAATGGGGTTATTCAGTGCCCGTTTTTTACCAAAAAAACAGCAGCAAGTTTAGTTCTTGTATCGCATCCGCGTGCCATGTTGTAAAGACAGCAACACTTCTTCTGCTTCTATCTGTTTAGGAAAATACACACCAGAAATCTTTGCACCATGAATACTGGCGCCTTCCATGCTGACACACTCAGTAAAATCAATACCCCTTAAGTCAGCCTGGCGAAAATAACTATTTGAAAAATCTAAGCCTTTCGCAAGTAGTCCGACCAGTGTCAAGTGTCTAAAATCACACCCTCTTAAATCGACTTGCTCACCAGCAGCTACTCTCTGATTAAACTCCTGTACCTTACCGTCTCGAAGCAATTGATATAGCGGATTATCTGTAATGATTGGAGCAGCCATCGTTATTTTCTCCCTTATTAACGTTATTATTGTTTAGCGGCTAAATATTAAATAAGTTCATCATATTTATATACAACAGAAAATATTCGGATGTATTTCACAAATAGCTAAATCAGTATCACCCTTTATGCTATGTTAAATCCATAAATACAACAAAGGGCTCAGACAATGACAATCAACAAATACCTAATAGAAGAAATCGAAGTCTTACTTCAGTTCCCTCTGGATAGCACTCAGGCGGGTATTAAAGTCCATCATAATGCCAGACAGGAAATGATTGATGCCACTGAGAACCTATATAAAAAAGGACTTATCAGTCAACATGATGGTGGCTATCTGACCGATCTCGGTTATGAAGCGGCTGAACACTTACAGCACGCTTTACAAATCATACGTTCTGAATCCGTTTAAAAAGTCTGAAACTATAGTCATATTGATTTTTTTCATCGGCTTGATGGTCTTCTGAACTCAGTAAAGTCCAGTCGGAACGATCCCATTCTGGAAACCAGGTATCTCCACCATCAATCGTGGTATGGACTTGAGTAATATAGAGTTTGTCGCATAGTGGGAAGCATTGTTTATATAACGATGCACCTCCCATTATCATCACTTCATCCACATCCTTACACTCTTCAAGAGCTTGCTCCAAAGAGTGGACGACTTCACAGCCTTGTGCGATGTAGCCCTGTTGGGTCGTCACGACAATATTTCGCCTGCCTGGCAAAGGTCTACCGATAGATTCATGTGTATTTCTACCCATAATGATGGGTTTGCCCATTGTTGTCCGTTTAAAAAACTGTAAATCCGCTGATATTTTCCAAGGTAAATCATTATCTTTACCAATCACACCTTGCTCATCCATTGCCACAATCATTGCTATTTTCATTGACTCTCCGAAGACCTTTTTATTGCCCAATTAAGACTAAATTTTATCCATGATAACTGCTGTATAAGATCCCTATAAGATCGATCACAAGTTGTGGATAACTTTTCCTGTGGATAACTCGTCTTTTTATCCACAAGATTTAGACTGCGCAGCTTTGTAGTTATTAACATGTCCTAACACAGATAAAATATTGATTTATATGTTGTAATAAGAACTATCCAACAATCCACAGGCATAAATCATTAACATCACTAAAAAAATATCTTTCTTTCTTTATGTTTAATTAATGACTTGCATACTTCACATTAGCGTACCGTGTCCTCTCAGACAATTGTTTGATTACACCTCTGACTTACCCATCACAGAGTGGAAGATAGGAGCACGAGTAAAAATAAACTTTGCGAACCGACTCTGTACTGGCATCGTTATGAAAATTAGCGAAGTCACTGAACAAACAGAAATTGCCAAGTTAAAACCCATTGAAGAAAAATTAGACAATGAGCCCCTCATTCCAAAAGAGTTAATGCAAACATTGTTATGGGTAAGCCGTTATTATCATCATCCTTTAGGAGAATGTTTCCAAACGGCTTTACCTAAACTCTTAAGAACAGGCAAACCTGCAGAAATCGAGACAGAAAATTGGTGGAGCAGAACTAACAAAACCGTAGAGAAAAAAATAGGGTCGAAACAACAGCAGTGCTTAGATTTACTTAATGATTATCCTGACGGCATCAGTCAATCCCAGCTAAAGCATTACCTTGGAAATATTAATACTTCTCTAAAATCGCTTGAAACAGCAGGTCTTATATCGCAACAACAGAAAGCAAAGTTACCGATAGCAAGGAATGAACTTCATTTTGATTTAGAACTTAATGATCAACAACAAAACATTGTAGAAAACGTTTGGAAAAAAAAGGAACGATTTCAACCGTTTTTGCTAGAAGGAATAACAGGAAGTGGTAAGACGGAAGTCTATATTGAACTCACTGAAAGGGTGTTAAAGGACAATCAACAAGTATTAATACTTATCCCAGAAATTGGTCTAACGAGTCAATTTGTTGATCGATTCAAGAAAAGGTTGAATACAACCATTGTCATCTTAAACTCATCCGTGTCTGATAAAGAGAGAAAACAAGCCTGGCTATTAGCAAAAGCAGGATTAGCTCATGTCATTATTGGTACACGCTCTGCCGTTTTTACTCCTTTAAGCCAACCTGGCCTTATCATTATTGACGAAGAACATGACAGTTCTTACAAGCAACAAGATGGTTTGCGCTATCACGCCAGAAATGTCGCGTTGATTAGAGCTCAGAAGTACGATATTCCTATCGTAATGGGAAGTGCGACGCCTTCTCTGGAAAGTTTGTATCAAGTAAAAAAACAACGCTTTGAACTTCTGGAATTAACACAACGTGCAGGAAGTGCTCAATTACCCAAAGTACGTTTAGTTGATTGTAGTCAGGCTAATCCTGATCACGGTTTTAGTGACATCCTACTTAAGGCAATAAAAAAACATCTTGATGCGGGCAATCAAGTCATTTTGTTTATTAATCGGCGTGGTTATGCTCCCGTGTTGATGTGTCACGACTGTGGCTGGCAAGCAAAATGTAAACATTGTGATGCAAGAATGGTGGTTCATCAGCATCGTCATATACTGTTTTGTCATCATTGTGGCTATATTCAGCGTTTAGTTGATGAATGCCCTGAATGTGAATCCACCTCTCTTAAAAGCTATGGAGCCGGTACAGAAAAAATAGAGCAGCATTTACAACAACTCTTTCCCGAAACACCGGTGAGTAGGGTAGATCGTGATACCACACAAAGAGTAAATGCTTTTTCTGACTTAGTCGCTGATATCAAACAGGGAGAAGCGCGAATTTTAGTGGGCACGCAAATGCTGGCAAAAGGTCATGACTTCCATGATGTGACTTTAGTGGGGGTGCTTGATACGGATCAGGGCTTATATAGTGCAGACTTCAGAGCCACAGAAAATCTGGCACAAATGATTACTCAAGTCACAGGAAGGGCTGGAAGAGGAGAAAAGTCTGGTGAAGTTATTATTCAGACTGAACAGCCCGCACATGATTTCTGGAAAACATTGATCACCAATGGATACAAAAAAACGGCAGAAAGTCTATTACAAGAACGAATAGAAATGGCATTACCTCCAGCATCAAACTGGGCGGTCATTCGCGCTGAGTCTGCTGATAGAGAAGAAGCCACCGCTTTTTTAGAAGCATTCAGCGCACAGTGTCATCAACAACTCGCTGAGGATGTCCTCATTTTAGGTCCTGTCCCTGCCATTATGGAAAAAAAGGGAGGACGATTCAGAGCACAATTATTACTAAGTAGTACACAACGAAAACCCTTACACCAACTGTTGGATCAACATATCAGTGTGATTTCAAGGCATAAACTGGCGCGGAGGGTAAGGTGGTCTATTGATATCGATCCGGTCGATATTCTTTAAACAGTCATACAGCAGTCAAACTTGAGACAATCAAGGATGTAAACCGAGTGGATGATCGGGTAAAATGCGCGACACTATTCAAATTGCATTCAAGGTTCATTAACGTTGAAAAATCAACTGAAAAACCTGCTCGGTCAGGCTTTATCTACGTTTATTCAAAAACACGCTTTAGACATTGAGCTACCTGAGATACAGATAGAGCGAACTAAAGATAAATCTCATGGTGATTTTGCCTCTAATATTGCGATGATGCTGGCCAAACCAGCCAAAATGAATCCTCGTCAAATTGCCACCGAAATCGTTGAAGTATTGCCCGCGACAGAGTTTGTCACCAATGTTGAGATTGCCGGCCCTGGATTTATCAATTTTTTCCTTTCTGCTGAAGCGAATCAGAAAGTCATCACAGATGTACTTGAGCAAGGTGAAAAGTTTGGTTTAAGCCAAGTTGGGCAGGGTAAGAAGGTACAGGTAGAGTACGTTTCCGCGAATCCAACTGGACCTTTGCATGTCGGGCATGGTCGTGGTGCTGCTTATGGCTCTGTTGTGAGTAGCCTGCTATCCGCGGTCGGTTTTGACGTTCACCGTGAATATTATGTGAATGATGCCGGCAGACAAATGGATATACTGGCTACCAGTGTCTGGCTGCGTTATTTGGATGAATCTGGTGAAGTGTTTACTTTCCCGAGTAATGGTTATCAAGGCGAATATGTAAGAAATATTGCAGGTGAGTTAAAAACTGAGTTCGGTAACCAGTTTTTACTTTCGGCCAGTCAGGTTTTTGAAGATATCCCTGCGGATGAGCCAGATGGTGGCGACAAAGAAATGCATATTGATGCATTGACCAATAAAGCGAAAAGCTTATTAGGCGAAGCCAATTATCGGATTATTTTTGATAAAGGTCTCAATGCCATCCTGAATGACATTCGTGATGACTTGGCTGAGTTTGGTACAGAGTATGACGAATGGTTTTCCGAACGTTCCCTCGTTGAGTCAGGCGATGTAGACAAAGCGGTTGAAGTCCTCAAAGCTGCTGGTCACTTGTACCAGGACAAAGGGGCATGGTGGTTTAAATCCACGGCATTTGGTGATGAAAAAGATCGTGTTGTTGTGCGTGACAATGGCCAAGCTACCTATTTTGCTTCTGATATTGCTTATCACCTCAACAAATACCAACGTGGTTTTGATCGCATCATTGATATCTGGGGTGCTGATCACCATGGGTACATCCCACGCGTTAAAGCGGCTGTCGAGTCAATGCAACTTGATGCAGACAAATTAAATGTCTTATTAGTGCAGTTTGCGGTGTTATACCGGGGAACTGAAAAAGTAGGTATGTCTACCCGAAGCGGTGAGTTTGTAACGTTGCGTGAATTACGTAACGAAGTGGGTAAAGACGCAGCACGTTTCTTTTATGTGATGCGTGGCGCTGATCAGCATATGGATTTTGATCTGGAGCTCGCAAAATCTCAAAGCAATGATAACCCCGTGTATTACGTACAGTATGCTCATGCTCGTGTGTGTAGTGTTTTCAGACAGCTGGCTGAGCGCGGACAAGACTGGAATCCAGATATTGCAAAACAGTACCTGAACAAACTGACAGAACCTCAGGAAGAGACATTAATGACGATGCTGTCACGTTATCCAGAAATTCTGGAAACAGCAGCATTAAATCATACCCCTCATTTGTTGGCTCACTATCTGACTGATTTGGCTAGAGATTTCCATGCTTATTACAACGCACATCAATTTATTGTGGATGATGTGGAGTTAAGTCAGGCACGTTTATTACTGGTCTCAGCAGTCAGACAAGTCATTAATAATGCCTTATCTGTGATGGGTGTTTCAGCGCCTGAGTCGATGTAAGAGGTTGAGCTTTGGCGGCAAAAAGAAATACACGTAACGAGCCATCATCCCGTTCCCTGCCATGGGGACCGATGTTGTTGAGCTTTGCTGTTGGTGCTTTTGTGATGTTTTTACTGCACCTTAAAGATAATGTTCCAGCCGATAAGTCTGGTAGTGTAAAAACAACAGAGTCTAAACAGCAGAAAAAGCCTGAAAAGAAGGAAGGGGTGGAACCCACATTTGATTTTTATACCTTACTCCCTGAGATGGAAGTGATGGTGGATAAGAAAAATAAAGGGTCACAACCGATCGTCACTTCGCCTTCTGATGATTCAGATGCTGCTGAGGCCACAAATAGTACAGAAGCGGAAACGTCAGCTGAAACTGATGTCAGCTATATGATACAAGTTGGTTCCTTCAAGAGGGCTGCGGATGCGGACGGTTTTCGCGCGAAGTTAGCCTTATTAGGTATTGAGTCTAAAGTTCAGAGCGTTACTATAGACAATAAAGAAACCTGGCATCGAGTTCAGGTGGGTCCTATTGCTGGTCGCAGCAAGGCAGATGCTTTGCAAAAGCAATTACGTGAAAATAATATCGACTCGCTACTGTTACGGGCCAAACACAATTGATAATAGAAAGTTGAATAAATTCGTGACTGTCATGGTCCAGGCTGTTTATTATCAAGCGCTACTGATTTCAGTTTTGTAATTTGAGTAATTGAGGACACCGACATGACGGACAATACAGAAACTCACATCTTTGAAGATGTAGTCAGTCCTTTTTGTGGTATTGCTTCTGATGATTTGGTCATCGAAGTCAAGGGTAATACCATCACGGTGAAAGAGAATGGCGATGCGGTCACCAAACCTGGTTTTGAGACACCGATAACTGATCTTTCACCACGAATAAAAGGTCAGGATGTTTCATTTGAACAAGCAGTCAATCACATTGCAGGTTTGCTGAAATCAAGCAAACAACCTCTAATAGGTGGAATGGCGACTGATTTAAATGGTGCCAGGGCGGCAATGTCACTCGCNNATATGACGCGAGCTACGGTTGATAGTTTTTATTCTGATAACGCTTTCAAAAATATTCTGGTACTACAAGACACTGGTTACATGACAACCACACTGACTGAGGTCAGAAATCGTGTTGATTTGTTGATTGTTGTCGGTAGTGATATCGAAAAAGGCTTTCCTCGGTTTTATGAGCGCATGATCTGGCCACAAGAAANNGAGTCAAGGGAAGTTATTTATCTCGGTAAATCACCTTCTGGTGACGCTTCCACCTCTCCTGCAGGTAGAAAAGCCAGTGTATTACCGTGTGATATTGATGATTTGCCAGAAGTCATTTCTGTATTAAGGGCCTTAGTCAAAGGCAAAACAATTCAGTCAGAATCTGTGGGTGGGATAGCCACTTCCGAACTTGCTGAGCTGGCAGAAAAAATTAATACTGCAAAATACTCTGTACTTACTTGGTCTGGCTCTGAAATGAGTATGGAGCATGCTGAAGCAAGCATTCAAAACCTGTGTGAAATGATCAAAGAGGTCAATGAAACCACGCGCTGTAATGGATTAATGTTGGGGGGTAAAGATGGTGATACCACAGTGAATGCCGTGTCATCCTGGCAAGCTGGCTATCCGATGCGAACCAGCTTCAGCAGAAATATGCCTGATTACGATCCCTTCCTGAACCGTGGGCAACGTATGCTGGATGAGGGAGAAGTGGACTGTCTGCTTTGGATTTCCAGTTTCAACACGAAGTTAACGCCACCAAAAACTGACGCAGCAACAGTTGTTTTAGGCCGCTCTGGAATGACGTTTGAGAGTGAACCGGAAGTCTTTATCCCGGTGGGGGTTCCCGGTATCGACCATGTAGGACGAACATTCCGTTGTGATAGCTCAGTATCACTTCCACTTACAAAATTACGTGACAGTGGTTTACCCAGCACACATGAGGTATTAACGGCTGTTGAGAAAGCCCTGTAAACGGAGAAAAAATATGCTGACAAAATTAACAGGTGGACGCATTTTTGACCCAGAACATGGGCA
>NZ_DIAC01000130.1:10306-11330 GCF_002414625.1 Methylophaga sp. UBA5088
AACATGGGCAAAATGATGTAGTGAGAGATATTTATATCCGCGATGGTCGCATAGTAGACGCACCAGCGGATGGAAAAGTCGACGAAGAAATTGATGTCCGTGGCAAAGTCGTTATGTCTGGCGCGATCGACATGCACACCCACATTGGTGGCGGTAAAGTCAATATTGCCCGTACTATGCTACCGGAAGATCATGCCGAATCGTTAATTGAACGTACAGAACTCATGCGAAGCGGTAGCGGTCATGCTGCACCAAGTACGCTAACAACAGGCTATCGTTACGCTGAAATGGGCTACACAGCCGGATTTGAACCTGCGGTGATGCCAGTTAATGCGCGTCAGGCACATATGGAAATGCATGACACACCGATTATCGATAAAGGTGGTTATGCCATGTTGGGAAGCGATGACTTCCTATTACGCATGATGGCGGCCAATGAAGATCAGGAAGCCATTAATAACTATGTGGCCTGGACATTAACACACAGTCAGGCTATTGGTTTGAAAGTGGTTAATCCCGGTGGTATTAATGCATTTAAATTTAACCAACGTAAGTTGGATCTGGATGAGAAAAACAGTTTTTATAACGTCTCTCCACGTGAGATTTTGCAGCGTTTATCTCGTGCGGTGACTGAACTGGGTGTGCCACATCCTTTACATGTTCATGGTTGTAATCTAGGTGTACCAGGTAACAAAGATACGACACTCGATACGATTCAAGGTATTGAAGGCTTGCCGATGCATTTAACCCATATTCAGTTCCATAGTTATGGCACTGAAGGTGACTTTAAATTCTCATCAGGTGCAGCTGAGATCGCTGAATCTATCAATAGAAACAAAAATATCACCGTTGACGTTGGTCAGATTCTGTTTGGTCAGACAGTGACCGCCTCTGGCGATAATATGCGTCAGTTTGATGGCAGCAAACATGCCCATCCTAATAAATGGGTGTGTATGGATATCGAATGTGATGGTGGTTGTGGTGTTGTCCCATTCAAATACAAAGATCAAAGCTTTGTAAATGC
>NZ_DIAC01000130.1:11518-22742 GCF_002414625.1 Methylophaga sp. UBA5088
ATTAAGTTATTGATGGATAAGTCTTTCCGTAACGATATGCTGTCTACGCTGCATCCAGAAGCACAAAATGCCACACATCTAGCCTCATTGGATCGTGAATACAGTCTTTATGATATTGCTATCATGACGCGTGCTGGTGCAGCAAAACTGGTTGGACTGGCTGACCGTGGTCATTTAGGTGTCGGTGCTGCTGCAGATATTACGGTGTATACCGATCATGCTGATCGTGAAAAAATGTTCACCTCACCTGATTATGTGTTTAAAGATGGCAATATTGTTGTGAAAAACGGCGAGCTGGTGAAAGTCATTTGGGGAACGACTCATGTGGTCAAACCTGAGTATGACAAAGGTATTGAAAAACCTTTAAAAGAATACTTCGATAAATATCACACGATGACGATGGGTAACTTTAAAATCAGTGATGACGAAATTGTTGATGATGGCCGTGGCAGCTTGACCGTACAGCCGTTGAAAAAGGGAGGCAAGTTATGATTATCAACGGCGTCACAATAGATGAGACGTTTGCTGAAGCTTTTCCAATGAAAGGCACACGGCTGATTATTACAGCATTAAATGCCAAATGGGCCATGATTTCAGCACAAGCATTCACCGGTTTTGCGACTTCTGTTATCGCCTGTGGTTGTGAAGCAGGTATTGAGCGCGAACTGGATCCGAGTGAAACACCGGATGGTCGTCCAGGTGTCTCAGTACTTATCTTTGCAATGGGTGGTAAAGGTCTGGCGAAACAAGTAGAAACGCGTGCTGGCCAATGTATTTTAACGTCACCTACATCAGCCTTGTTTTCTGGACTGGATAACAGCGAAAAAGAAATCGCTCTAGGTCAGAACTTGCGTTATTTCGGTGACGGTTTCCAGATTTCGAAAATGATTGATGGTAAACGTTACTGGCGTATTCCTGTCATGGATGGTGAGTTTTTAACACAGGAAAAGACCGGTGTTCATGACTCTGTCGGCGGTGGTAACTTCCTGGTCTTAGCTGAATCACAAGCGCAAGCATTAGCGGCGTGTGAAGCAGCGATTGAAGAAATGAGAAAAATTCCAAACGTCATCATGCCTTTCCCGGGCGGAGTTGTAAGGTCAGGTTCTAAAGTGGGCTCCAAGTTTAAAGCGCTGAATGCGTCTACCAATGATGCTTTCTGTCCGACCTTAAAAGGTCAGACTAAGAGTGATTTATCACCAGAAGTTGAATCGGTCATGGAAATTGTAATTGACGGTTTGACCAAAGAAGATATTGATAAAGCAATGCGTGTGGGTATACAGGCGGTCTGTGATTTAGGTGCTGAAAATGGTATTCGTCGTATCAGCGCGGGTAACTATGGCGGTAAATTAGGTCCATACCACTTCCACTTGCAGGAGATCATGGCATGAGTGCATTAACATTCACGTTAAAAACATCACCTGCACAGCGGGTGGATTGTTCACCATTAACAGCCGACAAATTGGCTGATAAAACAACGGCGGAAATTGCAGCAACCACCCTAGTGGTTGGTAACCAAGCTGTACGTACGGATGAGATTTTTGATATTCAGGGTGATGATGTTGCGAATATTCATTTCGCTAAAGCCTCAGATAAACTGGATCATATCGGTCATGCAATGACCACGGGTAAGATAACTGTGGCTGGAAATGCAGGCGCTTATCTTGGACAGTTTATGGAAGCTGGCGATATCACCGTTAATGGTAATACCGGCATTTACACTGCCTGTGAAATGAAAGGCGGTACCATTAAGGTTAATGGTAATGCCGGTGATTTCCTGGGTGGTGCCCGTATTGGTTATAAGAATGGTATGACGGGTGGTACTGTGATTGTCACTGGTAATACGGGTGCAAGAACAGGTGATCACATGCGTCGCGGTTATATCTTTATTGAAGGTGATGCCGGTGATTACTGTGGCTCAAGAATGGTGTCAGGTACGATTGCCGTATTAGGTAACGTGGGTAAACATTTTGGTTACGCGATGAAACGTGGCACCTTATTACTGACCTCAGCACCGAAACAAGGTATATCTGCTAACTTTAATGATTGTGGTTCACATACATTAGCGTTTTTGCCGCTGATGTTTGCGTCATTTAAAAAGTTTGATACCAAGTTTGCCGAGATTGAACCTTTTTCACGTGTTCAACGCTATGCTGGTGATGTTTCCGGCATAGGCATGGGTGAGATTTTAATTAAGATTTAAACCAGAAAAACCCGGCTTCTAGCCGGGTTTCTTTTCTCTCCGTGTTAGAAATGATGATAGCTTTAATGTGTTAATGACGGGGATGTCTTTATGTCTGATATCGGACAATCAGTTAATCAACTCATTGTTGAAACGCAACGTGCTCACCCATCAGCGACAGGTGATTTAACAGGACTGTTGAATGATGTCATTAGTGCCTGTAAAAAAATCGCAAACCTGGTCAATCGAAGTAGTATTTTAGGTCTGGAAGGCTACGCTAACAGCAATAATGTGCAGGGCGAGCATCAGAAAAAACTCGATATTCTGACCAATGATGTCATGGTGGAGCACTTAAACTGGACCGGTCATCTGGCGGCGATGGTGTCAGAAGAAATCGATGACATTATCACTATTTCTGATGATTACCCAAAAGGTAAGTACTTACTTTGTTTTGACCCATTAGATGGATCGAGCAATATCGATATCAATCTGAGCGTAGGTACCATCTTTTCTGTATTACGCTGCCCTGAAGGCATTGAAAATCCCAGTCACGAACATTTTCTACAAAAAGGCACAGAGCAAGTCTGCGCCGGATTTTGTGTGTATGGTCCCACCACTATGCTCATTCTTACCACTGGTTTTGGTGTAAATGGCTTTACCTTGGATAGAGAAGTGGGTGAGTTTATTTTGACTCATCCGAATATGCAGATCCCAGAGGACACGTCTGAGTTTGCAATTAATATGTCGAACCAGCGTTTTTGGGAACCGCCTGTTAAACGCTATATTGATGAATGTATTCAAGGTGTAGATGGTGTGCGCGAGAAGAATTTTAATATGCGCTGGAATGCTTCCATGGTCGCCGAAGTCTATCGCATTTTGACACGTGGAGGGATTTTTATGTATCCACTCGATAGTCGTATCGCACAGCAAGGTGGGAAGTTACGACTGCTGTATGAAGCCAACCCGATGAGTTTTATCATTGAGCAAGCAGGAGGGGCTAGTAGTACGGGTAGAGAACGTATTCTGTCGCTTCAACCCGAATCTATTCATCAGCGTGTACCCGTTATTCTGGGCTCAAAACATGAGGTAGAAAGACTGGAGTCTTATCATCTTTGAGTTGTCCATCCCAAAAGGATTTTGGAGGTTAAGGATGTTACGTGTTTTATTGTTGCTAAGTCTGGGCATCAGCATGGTTGCTCAGGCAGATATTTATAAATGTGCTGAAAAAGGCCAGATGCATTTTCAGGATAAACCTTGCCTGTCACAGTCTGAAAAGGTTGACATACGACTTCATCAGTCTTCTAAAGACGATATTGATCAACAAAAGCAACGCACGGCCGCTTACAAAGAAGGTGCGCGAATTCAAGAAATTTTAACGCTCAAGAAAAAGAATATAGCGCTACAACGCCAAATTGATGATTTGGCGGTAGAAAATAAGGCGAAATATGAGGCCTTGCAGCAGCAGACTTATGATGTGGGTAATGGCATGGTTGCTACACGTGATCCCACAGTATTAGAAAATATGCGAGTAGTGCTGCAACAGCATTTACAAGAAATAAAACACTTACAGCAGGAAATAGAAAACAATAAAAACCATATACAAACGCTATCTGCTCAACGATGATAGTCATATGAGAGGGGAGTGCGATGAAGAAAGTATTACTGTTACTCACTCATAGTGTCATGCTGGTAATGGGGTTTGCCTTGGGCATTTATGCATTACCTATTCTCACGCAGCCAGATAAACCTTCGATGGTTGAGATTGGTCAAGTGGCCACCTCAGCACTATTCACCGGCGACTTTGAACGTGATCTTGAGGGGAGTGATGTGCTGCATTATGGTAGCGGCACGGTCTACATCAGTGCTGACAAGATCGCCTTTGATGGACAGATTACACCTGGTCCAGATTACAAGTTGTATTTATCTCCTCTGTTTGTTGAAACGAAACAAGCGTTTCTAGCCAATAAAGATAAGATGATAAAAGTAGGTGATGTCAGAACCTTTAATGGTTTTATGCTGGATATGCCTGAGGGTATTAGTCCGACTGATTATCAGGCTGTAGTGATTTGGTGTGAATCATTTAATATTTTCATTACAGCCGCCAAATATCATTAATGATGTTAAGGCAAACTAAGTTTAAAAAGGTAATAAGGTAGTGATGACATCTATGTTCCGCGTCCTGAGTTTTTTTGTCGTTTTGTTGCTCATCTGCAGCGCCGCATCAGCAAAGAATAAATCCGGTTTCAGATTAGAGAATTTTGACTATCCTTATCCAGTCCAGTTTATGTCTCTTTCCAGCCAGAAAAAGCAGCTTGAAATGGCATATATGGATGTAAAACCGACTACTGAAGCGAACGGGAAAACCGTCGTTCTGTTACATGGTAAAAACTTCTGTGCAGCCACATGGGGGGAGACTATCCGCACGCTGTCAGCTGCCGGTTATCGTGTTGTGGCAATCGACCAGATAGGCTTTTGCAAATCATCCAAGCCTATTGATTATCAGTACAGCTTTCATCAACTGGCAACCAATAGCAGAAGCCTGTTAAACCAGTTAAATATTGATAAAGCAGTGGTGGTCGGACATTCAATGGGTGGAATGCTAGCCACACGTTATGCCCTATTGTATCCGGATAATGTTGATGCTTTATTTCTAGTAAACCCCATTGGGCTCGAAGATTGGTTAGCGAAAGGTGTGCCTTATGTGTCGATTAAAGACTGGTATAAAAACCAGTTAGGTCTGACCGCTAAAAAAGCCAGAAACTATCAGCAAAACACCTATTATGCCGGTCAGTGGCGTGATGATTATCAACACTGGATCGATATGTTGATGATGCCATACAAGGCAGATAAGGAAGATTCAGCCTGGTTGTCGGCCATTCACTACGACATGATTCTAACGCAACCTGTAGTGCATGAATTTGATCAGCTTTCGGTGCCGACCTGGTTATTTATTGGCGAAAAAGACAATACCGCGATTGGTAAAGCTTTCGTCTCTGATGAGGTGAAAAAACGACTGGGTAATTACTCAGTGTTAGCGAAAAAAACAGCAAAAGCGATTTCAGGATCCCATTTAGTGTTATTCGATGACTTGGGGCATTCTCCTCAAATTCAAGATCCTGAACGTTTTCAACAGTCATTGATGAATGCATTAAACAATGTGTTTTCTAAATAAAGCGAGTGATTTATGCCAGTTCTATTATGGGTGTTATTTATTGTAGCGATTCTACCAATGTTATTGGCCATGTTAGGTGGCTATTGTCGATATAAACAGTTTGGCAAATTTGATAACCATTACCCACGTGCACAACAAGCACATATGACCGGTTTGGGTGCTCGGGTACTCGCCGCTCAACATAATGCTTGGGAGTCATTGATTTTATTTTCTGCTATGAGCTTGTTGGCCTACGCCTCAGGCCTGAACCTGGCAGATTTTAGTTACCCGGCGGGTTTGTTCTTATTAAGCCGACTGTTCCATCCGCTATTCTATATTCTCGATATGGATACATATCGTTCGCTAGTATTTTTGATTGGCTTTTTTAGTGCTGTATACATTGGAGTCAAAGCCTTACTGGCATTTTAGTTTTTTATAGTGTCTAAAGGGAAACAATAGCGCCTGTTTGTGTCCTACTGATATTGCCTCATCCATAATAATAATCAAAGGAGAGAGATATGCGTCTATTCGGGATGCTGTTTTTTTTAGTTATCAGCGCTGTGGCTTGTACTGGCACACCAAAAGGCGTGACAGCAGTAGATAATTTTGTTCTAAATCGCTATCTCGGAAATTGGTATGAAATAGCCAGATTAGATCATGGCTTTGAGCGGGGGTTAAGTAACGTCACGGCACAATATTCTCTAAAAGGAGATGGTGGTGTCAAAGTGATTAACCGTGGTTACTCAGCAGAAGAAAAAGAGTGGAAACAAGCAGAAGGTAAAGCCTACTTTGTTGATGGTCCTCATAAAGGTCATCTGAAAGTTTCATTTTTTGGTCCATTCTATGGAAGTTATGTCATCTTTGAACTAGATGATGATTATCGTTATGCCTTTGTTTCGGGTCCGAATCATGATTATTTATGGTTACTCTCACGAACACCTACAGTGTCTGATGAGGTAAAACAACGCTTTATCAATAAAGCAAAAGCAGCTGGATTTGATACCGAAGAACTCTTGTTTGTTGAACAAAAAACGTTGAATTAAAGTACTCGCTAATGGCATGGTAGGACTTACAACTCAATGAGATAGCATCATGCCCGAAATTAACTTTGATCAGGTTTGGTTTAATTTATATCAAATCGGTATTGCTTTTATCCTAGCTCTACCTATCGCAATGAATAGAGAATATGTCGATACCGGGGGGGCCGGTTTAAGAACCTATCCTTTAGTGTCTATTGCTTGTTGTGCCTTTATGCTAGTCGCAATGGATGTCTATCAAGGAAGTGATGCGGAAGCACGAGTGATGTATGGCGTGATTACCGGTATGGGATTCATCGGTGGTGGTGCTATTGTTAAAGAGTCTGGTAGAGCGATGGGAACAGCCAATGCGGCTGGAATATGGTTAACAGGTGCAATAGGGCTTTCAGTCGCTTACCGTAGGTATGAAATTGCTATTGTTCTGTCGCTGATAGGTTTTCTTATCTTTCAATTTGGTAGCTACCTGAAACGACGCCATGAATCATAAAAAGTGAGTGTGAGTTTATTCGGACCAGACTGCATATTCATTACCATTTGGATCTGTAAAATGAAAACGGCGTCCACCGGGGAATGAAAAAATGTCTTTAACAATTTCACCGCCAGCCGCTCTTACGTGTTCAAGGGTAGTCTCTAACGTTTCGCTATAAAGCACAATCAACACGCTACCGGCATCTTGAGTCGATGAAAGTGGCGTTCTATAAAATCCACCATCAATACCCGCGTCTTCGATGGCTATATAATCTGGACCATAATCAATAAATTTCCACCCGAACACATGACTAAAAAAAGCTTTGGTTTTGTCTAAATCCTGAGAAGGAATTTCAAGGTAGTTAATTTTTCCCGTTTGTTTCATTCTTTTCTCCGGCAGTATCGCTTAAGTTGAGACACTAACTGTAAATCTGTTTTATAGATGGAATAATACAGTTGTATGCAAATGAAATAAATTTGCTTTCTAATAAAAACAAAAGTTTGCATACGATATGTGTTTAAATGATAATAGTTATCATTAATATCTTTTACGGTTTCACCGCTGAACATGTCGAGTAATAAACAGATTGCTTTTAATCAGCCGAGTGATGAAAGCAGTTTCATCACCTCGTTGTATGAAAATCATCACTATTGGTTGACTGGATGGTTATGTAAAAAATTAGGCTGTTCACAAAATGCCAAAGATCTCACACAGGACACCTTTGTTAATGTTATCAGTAAGCAAAGAGATTTAACTCAAATCGAAGAACCTCGTCCTTGGTTGCTGACCATTGCCAAACGCTTATTAATTGATAAACGGCGCCGCTCTTTATTGGAACAAGCGTATTTAGAAGAGTTAAAAGTTAGCTTGGATGATGCTGAACCAATACCATCAGAAGAAGATGTTTATGTGGCGATCAATGCATTGGATAATATTTCTCAGGCGTTAGATAAGTTACCTATACATGTCAGGCAAGCTTTTATTCTTCGGCATATTGATGGTTTAACCCAGTCTGCTATTGCCAAAAAACTGGGTGTATCCACGAGCATGGTGCAGAAATATTTGATTCAAAGTTTAGTCGCCTGTCAGCAAGTGTTTGAAACAGAGTCGTATTAATGGTCACGAGTTCATCAGCTGAAAGGACTGATTCGGAAAACATCGCTACTCAAGCTGCAGAGTGGTTTGTGTTAATGTCTGATGAAGAAAACCCACCATCAGCAGCACAAAAACAAGCCTACTTTGACTGGAAAAACCGGGATCCGCGCCATGCCGATGCGGTGGATAAGTTAAACGCCATGTTGGGCAGTATTCAGCAATTCCCCCGGTCAGCATCGAAGGCGGCATTATCTGTCTCGGTCAATGACAGACATCATCAACATTCCTGGCAAACCCTGGCAAAAACATTTGTGCTGCTAATGGTCGTTTTTCTGCCAATACTTACTTGGTCGCCAAATAGCATTACGCTGATGATGGCTGATAAAAAAACAGATGTGGGACAATGGCAATCCTTCACCCTGGCAGATAATTCAGTTATCACACTGAGTAGTGATAGTGCTATTAATGTCGATTTTAATAACACTCAACGAACCATTCATCTGTTGAAAGGGGAAATACGACTCAAGGTCAGTAAAAATCCGCAGCGACCGTTTGTAGTGAGAACAGAGCACGGTCGTCTCACCGCTCTGGGTACAGAGTTTAGTGTGGATAAGCGGGACGATTACAGTTTACTGAAAGTGATCGAATCTAGTGTAGCGGCGACCTGTCAGCGACAAGGGTGTGATGTTAAACCTCTTCACCCAGGTCAGCAGATTCGTGTTTATGCAGAACATCTGGGGAAGGTTACTGACTTTAGTGTCAGCGATGCAAGCTTGATGTGGGACAAACACCAGTTAATGGTGGATGGTATGCCGTTAGGGGATGTGCTTGCGATTCTGAGTCGTTTTCATAAAGGGTATATCTACTTTGATGATCAACCGTTAGATAATTATCATGTCTCAGCGGTACTGCCTCTAGATAAGCCGCTGGAGGCATTAGCCTTATTAGCAGATTCATTCCCAATAAAAGTCAGCACACTCACTCCGTGGTGGACAACGATTACGATGACATCAAAATAATAAAATGATGTTCTTGGTGGTGATTTCCTTATCTCATTCGTCAACGTTAATAAGACAAATGAAATAAGGGAGTCTCATGTTTATCAATCGTTTTCTTTCACCAGCACGGTTTCGCTATAGCCTGATGGTGTTTCTATTAAGCTGGCTTTCCATTGCTTCGGCAGTAGAGAGTGGCAAAAAGCCAATTGACATTGCTGCAGGTTTTTTATCAACCAGTCTCACTCAACTTGCCAGTCAGGCAGATATATCCATCGTGGTGAATACCGATCTGGTAAAAAATAAATCAGCAAAAGCAATTAAAGGTTTATACACGCCAGAGAATGCGTTAGCTACATTATTAAGCGGTCATAACCTTAAAGCAGAAAATACCGGGACAGGCTTTGTGATTAAAGCTGTAGCAAATGATGAAGTGGTATTAAATGCCATTGATATCAATGCAAAAGTAGTAAGAAAGTCATTACAAACGGAAAAGTACGCCGGTGGTCAGGTAGCCAAACAAGGTCGTGTCGGTATCTTAGGTAATCGCGATGTGATGGATACTCCGTTTAATATGACTAACTTCACCAGTGATTATATTGACGATATACAAGCAGAGACATTAGCCGATGTAGTGGCGACAGATCCTTCAATTAGAACAGCACATGTGAGTGGTGGCATGCTGGATTCTTTCCGTATTCGTGGGTTTACTATGAATGAAGGTAATTCAGGCGATATCGCCTTTGATGGTGTGTATGGTGTGGCTTCTAATTACCGGGTGTTGGCTGATTATGTCGACAGAGTCGAGGTTATAAAAGGCCCAGCGTCTATGATCTATGGCATCTCACCAAACAGTAGTGTTGGCGGCAGTATCAATATCGTGCCCAAACGTGCTCTGGATGAAGACTTAACACGATTTACCGCATCTTACGCTTCTGATAGTCAGTTAAAAGGCCATCTTGATCTGAGTCGACGTTTTGGTGATGACGAGCAATTTGGGGTCAGATTTAACGGTACTGTCAGTGATGGTGATACCGAACGTGAAAACCAATCACGCGAGGTCGAGTCATGGGCCTTAGCTCTGGATTATCAAGGCGAAAAACTGAGAGTGACAGCCGATCTAATTCATCAAAAAGAAGATCTCGATGCCCCATTGCGCCATCTCTGGTTAGCCAGTGGTGTGGATGTCCCATCGGCCCCGGATGGTGAACATAATATTACTCAGGACTGGGAATGGTCGAAGGTGGATGACAAATCATTACTGGTCAAAGCCGAATATGATATCCATGACCAATTAACCTTCTTTGCTGATATCGGTGGAGGCAGAACCCGTGTATCCAGATTATTTGGCTACCCTAGCATTACGAGTGCATCTGGTGATGTGACCGTTACACCAAGTAATGCGGATTTTAATGTGGATAGATATACCGTCAGTACCGGCCTGAGAGGCTGGTTTGACACGGGTATGATTAATCACAATATGACGCTGCAATTAACCGAGTATCGCGATCAGCTCGAAAAAGCGACGATCAATGCCAGTTCTTCCTATTTAAATAATATGTATTCACCGACCGATCAGGCTGAGATTATAGTTGCTAATCCGCAGCATGCGCCCAGAGTCAGTGAGAGTCGGCTGCGGGGGATTGCCTTAGCAGATACTTTGTCTATTCTGGATGACAGAGTGCAACTGACATTGGGCGTCAGAAGGCAGCAGGTGGAATCAGACAGCTTTAATGCCAGCACAGGTGCCGTCACTACTCATTACAATGAAAGTGCCTTAACACCGATGGTCGGCATAGTATTTAAACCCTGGGAAAATGTATCGCTTTATGCCAACCGCAGTGAGGGCTTGAGCAAAGGCGATATTGCCCCGGACAGTTCAGCTAATGCTGGAGAAGTGTTTGAGCCCTACAAAACCAAGCAATACGAAGTAGGGGCTAAAGTTGATTTTGGTGAGTTTACATCGACAGTCAGCCTGTTTCAGATTGAAAAGCCCAGTTATCAAACAGTGAACAATATCTCGTCTGTTTCGGGTGAGCAACGTAACCGAGGTATTGAAATGAATGTCTTCGGTCAATTAACGTCGGATATCCGTGTATTAGGTGGTTTCATGTTGCTGGATGCGGAATTAAATAAAACTAATAATCCTGCAACCAAAGGTAATACACCTGTCGGTGTAGCTGAGCGGCAGGCGAATATCAGTGCCGAATGGGATATGCCAATGGTGCCTGAGTTAACCTGGACGGCAAACCTGATCTACACTGGCAAACAATACGTGAATCAGACCAATACTCAGAA
>NZ_DIAC01000029.1:0-954 GCF_002414625.1 Methylophaga sp. UBA5088
CAGAAAGCATCGTTCACATGAACCTGTCGCTCTCATTCTGGCTCCAACACGTGAGCTGGCCTTCCAGATTCAACATGTGCTTAAAACCTTCAGTAAAGAAGATCCAATCGATATTGCCATGATTACCGGTGGTCAGGCACCCACTGCCCAACAAAAGGTTTTAGATGAAGGCTGTGATGTCATCATTGCCACACCCGGCCGTTTATTGAACTTAGTTGAACAAGAGCAGGCCGATTTATCACTGATTGAGTTTGTGGTGATAGATGAAGCGGATCGTATGCTGGATATGGGACAAGGTCCTGATGTCGCGACATTATTAGCTTCAATTACAACAGCATTCCAAACCTGCTTGTTCTCCGCCACACTGGCTGGTGCCGGTGTGGAAATTTTTGCTAACACCTTACTGCCTGATGCTACCCGAGTAGATGTGAATGCTTCAAATCACTATGCCGAACAGGTCGAGCAGCGTGTCTATTTAGCTGATAATCGTGAACATAAACAAGCACTGCTCAAAGCCGTGATTCAATCGGACGAGTGCACAAGTGCTTTAGTTTTTTGCAATAAAAAAGAACGCGCAGATGAAGTAGCCGACTATTTGCAGTCACAAAATATCTCTGCGCAGGTGGTGCATGGTGAATTCTCTCAGGCAGATCGCCGAGAACGAACACGTAAATTCCGTCAAGGAAAAATCAAAGTCTTAGTTGCAACGGATGTAGCTTCACGTGGACTGGATTTACCACAAGTGAGCCACGTCATTAATTATGATGTGCCATTTCGTGGTGATATTTATATTCATCGTGTTGGCAGAACCGGGCGGGCTGGACAATCAGGTATTGCTGTCAATCTGGTGGAAAGCCATGACCAAAAAAACCTTGAGCGCATCGAACATCATATTGGCCAGTCATTACCTGTAGTAAAAATGAAGGGCTTGGCACCGAAAGGCAAAGTCAATAA
>NZ_DIAC01000029.1:1126-1659 GCF_002414625.1 Methylophaga sp. UBA5088
CAAAGCCAGATACATTTCTAAAAAAGACCGTGCCCAAGAATAAATCCACTTATTTTCTACGCGGCTTATTGTTAATCAGCAGCGTGTTATTGATTGCCGGACTTTTCATGCCGATGTTGACCATCACGCAATTTCTGGTCATTCGTGATGATTTCTCTGTTATTTCCGGTATTACAGAACTGTGGAAAGCAGAAAAATACGTGTTATTTTTTGTTATCGGTTGTTTCAGTATCCTCATGCCTTTCGCTAAGTTAGCCTTACTGTTCCGTTTGTTATTCGCTGATAACCACCCTACGCCACTCAAGATGACCTTGTTGAATCTTATGCATGATTATGGCCGCTGGGCAATGCTTGATGTCATGGTAGTGGCGATGTTGATCGTCACTGTCAAACTTGGTGCCATCGCCAGTATTCAGATTCATCCGGGCTTATATGTGTTTGGTGCTGCAGTGTTACTGATTATGCTCATTACACAGCTCACTGTCAGCACCTTGCGAACTCAGACGAGTTAACCTGTATTCCGCATACCGGCA
>NZ_DIAC01000029.1:1781-4462 GCF_002414625.1 Methylophaga sp. UBA5088
CCGCATACCGGCAGAAATCGCACTGATCGTTCTCAGCAACGGATCCAGCCACTTATCTCGTTCATCTTCAGATAAGGCGTTCTCTCGATATCGTTGCAATAAAAGAATCTGAATATAGTTAATGGGATCCAGATACGGTTCACGTCGGCGTAAAGAAGATCGTAATGCCGGTGTTTCTGACATTAACTTGTCCTCACCCACCACCAGCAGAACTTGTTCTACCGTGCGATGATATTCTGCTGAAATGACTTCGAATACTTGCTGTCCTTGAAACGCATTTTCACACAAAGCGGCATAGCGCCGTGCGATATTCATATCGGCTTTTGACAGGGACATTTGCGTATTACTTAAAAGCGCACTGAAAAAACGCCATTCTTTGACCATTCGACGTAACGTTTCAACTTTCTCAGGATCATTTTGATGCCACTGTTCTAACGCCGTACCAATGCCATACCATGCAGGTAAGGTGTGTCGTGACTGTGCCCAGGAAAAGACCCAGCCAATAGCACGAACCGATGCCTTGGAACGATCACCCTGTTTACGATGTGAGGGTCTGGAACCGATGTTCATCATACCGATTTCAGTCACTGGACAGACCTCATAAAAATAATCGAGGAAGCCTGCGGTGTTTTCGGTCAATTTACGGTAGCTCTGCTCGCCGTAGGCCGTGAGCTGATGCATTACATCCATAAAGGCCGGCTCATCATGATGCGTTTTAGCCACCAGACTTCGTGAAGCCTTCATTAAACCAGATACCCCCATCCCCAATTCATAGGCAGCTGTCTCGATATTGCCATATTTGAATGACAATACTTCGCCCTGCTCTGTGAATTTGATTTGTCCCTGCACCGTGCCAACCGGCTGAGACAGAATAGCATCATGAGTTGGGCCACCTCCGCGACCAATCGTACCGCCACGACCGTGGAACATTCGACATTGCACACCATGCTGTTCGGCCAGGTGACTGATTCTCTGTTGGGCTTGATACAAATTCCATACAGACGCCAGAATCCCCCCATCTTTACAAGAATCGGAGTAACCCAGCATGACTTCCTGTAAATTGCCTGAGGCACTTAATAAACGACGATAATGTTCATTCTCAAGTAATGCCGACATCACTGGTTCGATATGAGATAAATCTTCAATGGTCTCGAATAAAGGTGATACTCGGAGGTGACAGTAGGTATTACCATCTTCTGTATAACCACATAAACCAGCAAAACGCCCCAAGGTTAATACTTCCAGAATATGACTGGCCTGGTGGGTCATTGAAATCACATAACTGCCGAATGCATTGGTGCTGACTTCCTGTTGCAGTCGTGTCATTAACTGAAATACCGACAGAATTTCTTTGTTTTGCCCTTCTAATTCAGGCAAAGAGGGTAAATCATGACGTGCTAACAAATCCGTCAACACTGACTGACGTTGCGTTTCATCTAATTGCTGATAATCTTCACACAGGCCTGTTTGTCTTAGCACCTCGCTCACCGCTTCCGTGTGTAATGTCGATTCCTGGCGCACATCCAAGTGATATAAATAAAAGCCAAAGGTCTCCACCAGTCGGATCAAATCGGTCAGTTCACTGCCCGCCAACTCGGCATCCCCGTGTACGATCAGGGACTGTTGAATTAAGCGTAAGTCTTGCAGTAATTCATCTTCGTTGTCATAAGCCAGTCCCAATGCAGTGGGCTCAAGATCAGGCCGAAAATATTGCTGCAATAGTCGTAGATTATCTTCCAAACGATGCCGCATCATGTAAAGTTTTCGGCGGTAAGGTTCATTCAGAAAACGGTCTGGTTTTGCACGAAATGCCCCAGCGTAACGTTGTTCCGATTCATCAATATTGGCAGCTAATTCATCACTTATTTCACACAAAGGTTGTGAGTGTGTGAGTTGGTAGCTAAGTTTAGTCACGTCTTCCAGATAACGGCGAATCACTGTGCGCTTTTGTAACTGAATCGCCATGTCGGTGGTTTCAGCTGTTACATAAGGATTTCCATCTCGGTCACCGCCAATCCAGGAACCGAATTGAATATAGCCTGGCACTTTGAATGACGCACCTGCATCAATCTCGTCTTTATAGACGCGACGAATGGCATTTTCCATATTGCGATAACTTCTGGGCACCGCATCAAACAGGCTTACGTTAAAGTAATACAAACCATTTTTGATTTCATCGCGAACGGTGGGTTTAACAGCCCTCACTTCATCGGTGGACCACAACAACTGCACTTGTTTTTTAATTTCAGACCGTGTGCGTTCTTCTTCAAATGCCGTCAAAGGGTCATTGGTCAGCTTTTCGTCTAATAAGAAAATACGACGCAGAATTTCCATCAAAGTCCGACGCTTTGACTCAGTCGGATGAGCGGTGAATACAGGCATGTATACCATCGTATCCATCATATGCTGAAGTTGTTCGAGGGTAACGCCCTCTTGTTTAAACTGATTTAATGTATCCAGGTACGATCCATGCCATAAATCACGACCATTTCTTAACTGGATTAGACGGTTATGATAATTAAAGGCTTCTTCTGCCGTATTCAGCAGACTGAAATACAAATTAAACGCACGAATGACTTCACGTAATGTGGTGGCATCCAGCGTATTCAGGAAACTCAGTAACTCCGTGCGTAATAGAGCGTTATCGTCTTTGCGAAGATTAATAAACCCCTTACGCAAAC
>NZ_DIAC01000029.1:4588-6554 GCF_002414625.1 Methylophaga sp. UBA5088
CCCTTACGCAAACGCTCTACCGTCTCATAGACCTCACGACCAGCACGCTCATCAATTACTTCACCAAGAATATGGCCAAGAAACCGAACATGTTGACGTAGCTCTTTATCGCCCAGCATAGATAGCTGCTCGACAGTACTCAATACAGGTTCATAATCTGTCATAGTATTAACGTTCATTTACATGGTGATAGAGATCGATATAGATATTGGCGCTGTTTTCCCAACTGAAATCCCCCTCCATTGCGGTGATCATCAGTTTTCGCCATATCCGCGGATGCTGAAACAGCGCGGTCGCCCGTTCCAGTGTTTCGTATAATGCTTCTGCTGAAGCCTCATGAAAACAAAATCCATTAGCAATACCGATTTTACGGTTTTCGTCGTTAGCATCAACAACTGTGTCAGCTAAACCGCCAGTATTACGTACAATCGGTAGCGTACCATATCGCAGGCTATACATCTGATTCAGGCCACATGGCTCAAATCGTGAGGGCATCAGAAACACATCCACCCCCGCTTCAATCTGATGCGAGAGTTTTTCATCATAGCCAATGGTCAATGCCACTTTATCAGGAAACCGCGCACGAAGTACACGCAAAGCTTGCTCAAAATCTGCTTCACCACTGCCCAGACAAATCAGCTGAATATCCTGCCCCTCTTCCAGTAAGCGTGTTATCGCTTCGATGGATAAATCGATACCTTTCTGTGATACCAGACGACTGATTAAGCCGATAAAGAGCGTCTGTTCAGACTGGGGTAAATAAAATTGTTGCTGAAGTGCCTGCTTGTTTTTCTTTTTACGGTTTGGTGTTTTGACTGAGTAATGGTGCCTTAGATAAGGATCCGTAGCCGGGTTCCATTCTTGATAATCAATGCCATTCAATATGCCACTTAAGCGCCCTTGTTCGGCTCGATAAGATAATAATCCCTCCAGGCCATAACCAAACTCAGCGTCACATATTTCTTTAGCATAGGTAGGACTAACTGTAGTGATGTGATCGCTAAATATGAGCCCGGCTTTCATAAAAGACATCAAGCCATAAAACTCTAGCCCATCAATTGACCAAAGAGACTCAGGTAAGTCCAGCGCGTCAAAAACCGGGCGCTCAAACAGTCCCTGATAGGCCATATTGTGAATAGTAAAAATGGTATGGGGAGTATTCTCTCTCAACGTCAGCAATGCTGGTGCAAGCCCGGTCTGCCAATCGTTGCAATGCAAAATATCTGGCTTCCAGTTCAGTTCAGCTTCATCCATGGCTAAAGCCACAATAGCGCGACAAAACAATGCAAACCTTGCGGCATTATCTTCCCAGTCATGTCCGCCAGGGTGGCTGTAGGGTCCACCACTGCGATCAAAGTGATAGGGGGAATTCAATAGCCAGACGATGACCTCAGTACCAGGAAGTGTGGTTTCAATAATTTCCACAGGCAGGTGGTAACCATCCAGTTTAATCGTAGCAACGGTGTGCGAGCTTTCTATTCTTTGCAGGCACTGACGATAGGCAGGCATAAAAATTCTGACATCTTGTCCATGTTCAGCCAGCGCCGCTGGTAAGCTGGCAGACACATCTGCCAGGCCCCCGGTTTTCATTAACGGATGGACTTCACTACTGGCAAAAAGAATTTTTCGCACGCTTATCTCCCAAAAATTGTACAATTCTCCAAATTATATACGGTCAACGGCTGAGTAATAGCCTGCAACGGGAGAAATCATGCAATCTTGTACCATTGTTATTTTTGGCGCCACAGGCGACTTATCTAAGAAAAAGTTATTGCCTGCTTTATACCATCTTGATGCGGAAAAACGCTTAACAGCGGATACGCGCATTATCTGCATGGGTCGTCGTGAGTCCAGTCAGGAAGACTGGAAAGCACAAGTAACAGAGTTTGTCACACCTAAAGCACGCGGTGGTGTAAATAACGAACTTCTTAATACATTTCTGGATCGTATTCACTACTTCAAATGT
>NZ_DIAC01000029.1:6646-9942 GCF_002414625.1 Methylophaga sp. UBA5088
AATTCACTACTTCAAATGTGATATCAACGATGCTTTCAGCTATCACGAACTCAACAAACTGATCACTTCAGAAGAGAATAATTTCTCTCAGAATATCGTTTTCTATCTCTCAATTGCGCCAGCATTATTCGGCGTCGTAGGTGATCAATTAGCCGCTGTTGGTTTAAATAAGGAAGACAACGGCTGGCGCCACTTGGTCGTTGAAAAACCATTTGGTTATGACCAGAAGAGTGCTGAAGAATTAGAAGGCATCTTGCGCAAAAACTTCACCGAACAACAAACTTACCGTATCGATCACTACCTGGGTAAAGGTACCGTTCAAAATATTTTTGTATTCCGTTTTGCTAACTTGTTACTCGAGCCATTATGGAACCGTAACTACATTGATCATGTTCAAATTACGCATGCTGAACAACAAGGTGTAGGCGGTCGTGCTGGTTACTATGATACCTCTGGTGCGCTTCGCGATATGATTCAGAGTCACTTGATGCAGGTAATGGCATTAGTCGCGATGGAACCACCAGCAGATTTAGGTGATGAATCTCTACGTGATGAAAAAGTAAAAGTCTTAAAAGCCATCCGCCCTATCACTGAAGATATCGTTGATGATCATGCGTTTCGTGCGCAATATGCGGCCGGTGAAGTCAACGGTAAAAAAGAACCGGGTTACCTGGAAGATGATGAAGTACCGAATGATAGCGTGACGGAAACCTACGCAGCTATGAAATTGTACATTGATAACTGGCGCTGGCGTGGCGTGCCGTTCTACTTAAGAACGGGTAAATGTATGCCTGAATCTAAAGCGATGATTGCTATCCGCTTTAAGAAACCACCCCAAGAGTTATTTAAAGACACTGTAATTGGTGACAGTCATGCCAACTGGATTGTGATGGGTCTGCAACCAGACAACACCTTACGTATCGAATTGCAAGCCAAGCAGCCTGGTCTGGAATTAAACAACCATACTGTGGCGCTTGAAACTGTTGAAAATGAAGATACTAAGCATCGCTTGGATGCCTATGAAGCATTAATTCTGGATGCAATTTTAGGTGACCGTTCGCTGTTCTTGCGTTCAGATGAAGTTAATCTGGCTTGGAAAGTGGTCGATCCTGTCATCGAGAAATGGGCAAAAGATAAAGGCTTCGTTCATACCTACCCTGCAGGCACTTGGGGACCTGAAGAAGTCAGTCGTATTCAGGATAATTCATGTCACGCATGGCGTAACAATATCTAAGCAGATACGCTCACAAAAAAGCCGGCTAGTAGCCGGCTTTTTTATTTCATCTGCAAACAAACTTAGTTCATCGCCTGTCCCAGTTGAATTTTTTCCTCTGGCTGCCATGCTTGATTAAATGGTTTCATGCCGACGGGTAGTAACATCACTACAGTTGACCCCATATTAAACCGACCCATTTCCTGACCTTTTTCGAATGACAACGCTTCATCACCTTCATAAGTCCAGTTTTGTATGCTTTTACCGTAAGGAGGCGTTATCTGACCTGCCCATACCGTTTCCATACTGCCAACAAAAATAGCCCCAACAAGCACGAGAGTCACATCGCCAAAGTCGGTATCAAACACACAGATAACGCGTTCATTTCGGGCGAAGAGTCTAGGCACGGCTCTCGCCGTCCGCGGATTCACTGAGAATAGTTTACCCGGCACATAACGCATGGACTTCAGTTTTCCCGCTATTGGCATGTGAATACGATGGTAATCACGCGGCGAGAGATAAATAGTGGCAAATTGTCCTTGCTGATACTGCTCAGCCAATGCCTTATCTCCTCCCAACAATTCTTCTACTGTATAGCTTCGTCCTTTTGCTTGCACAATACTTTGTCCAATAATTGGACCCAGCTGACTAATGGCACCATCAACAGGAGAAACAATAACCTCTTCACCTGTAGCGATGGGACGAATACCTGCTCGCAACTCACGCGTAAAAAAGGCATTAAAACTGGCGTAATAAGCGCGATCTGAAACGGCGGCCTCGCTGAGATTAACGTTGAACTTCCAGGTAATAAACCGAATGAATGCATTTTTAAACCACTTTACCTGGCTACGAGTTAAGGCATGCATAACAACAGATAAGGCATGCTGTGGAATCACATATTGTGGCAGCGTCAAAATCACATCAGAGACTTTGCTAAACCAAGAAGCTTGTGGGTGTTTTTGCGTTTTACTCATGCCTGCCTCTTTAACCAATTGCCTAAGCTTGTCATAATTCTGTGTAAACCTTTTTCATAAGAAATCATGGAGTATATCAAGCAATGAAGAAATCGCTGTCGCTAATCATTTTATTATTCTTTTATGCCTTAGTGACGCCAACATTTGCTGATGACGATGAGAGTGAAAAAACACCCTCTGTGTATTACAAAATTGAAGAGCCATTTACTATCAACTTTGTGAATCAAAGTCAGAAACGGGCCCGTTATCTTCAAATCAAAGTTGCTCTGATGGCCAAAGATCAAAAAGCACTCGACAATGCAGTGTTAAACCTGCCAATGATTCAGGATGAACTCAGAACATTGTTTTCACAGCAGACCTATGAATCACTCAACACGCTGCAGGGACGAGAAGAGTTAGATAAAAAAGCCACAGAACAAGTGAGAAACATTTTAGAGCAAGAAACAGGTAACCCTGAAATCGAAAAAGTTTACTTCACAAGCTTTATCATCCAATAGTCGGCACAGTACTTGCTATCTTGAAATTAACAAATTGGAAACAGCACTATGGCAGAAGAACGCGAAGATATTGAAATTACAGAAGGCAAAGGTGGTAAGAAAAAACTCATCATCATTATCGTTGTCGCTTTACTATTGATAGGTGGTGGAGTCGCCGCCTTTTTCATGATGAGTGGCGGTGATGAACCCGAGGAAGAAAAAGCTGAAGTCAAACAGCCACCTATCTACTACGCGATTGAAGAACCGTTTATCGTCAACTTCTCTGAACAAAGCAAAGGGGAAGTGAAATATATGCAGATCAAACTCAAGGTAAAAGCGCGTTCTCAGGATGTTATTGATGCTGTGACATTGAACTTACCAGCCATTCAACATGAATTAAATATGCTGTTCTTTAGTCAAAATTATGACGAATTACAAACTATCGAGGGAACAAAAGCACTTCAACAGTCCAGCTTGAATACCATCAATGAGATTCTTAAAAACGAGTCTTCTGTTGATGAACAGTTGGAAGCCGTCTACTTCACCAGCTTCATAATGCAATAACTATGGCCGTTCATGACATCCTCTCACAAGATGAAGTAGATGCACTGCTCAATGGCTTGGGCGATGGCG
>NZ_DIAC01000029.1:10084-10361 GCF_002414625.1 Methylophaga sp. UBA5088
ACAATGGCTTGGGCGATGGCGATATTGAAACAGATGGGTCAGAGAATAGTGACAATGCTGGTACCCGTCCCTACGACTTCGGTAATGAAGAGCGTATTATCCGCGGCCGAATGCCGACCCTGGAAATGATTAATGAGCGATTCGGTCGTTATTTAAGAATTAGTCTGTTCAACATGCTGCGGCGGTCTGCCGAGATCTCTGTCGGAGGTGTTCAGGTGATGAAGTTTTCTGAATACATTCATACTCTTTTTGTGCCCACCAGTCTCAACCTGATTCA
>NZ_DIAC01000029.1:10520-12508 GCF_002414625.1 Methylophaga sp. UBA5088
GAGAGGCACAGGGTTAATTGTTTTTGAGCCTAAACTGGTATTCACCTTTCTGGATAACTTCTTTGGTGGAGATGGACGCTTTCAGGCTCGTATTGAAGGCAGAGAGTTCACCTCAACCGAGCTTCGAGTCATCAATATGGTACTCAACCTGTGCTTCAAAGATCTGACAGAAGCCTGGTCACCCGTCATGCCGGTTGAATTTGAGTTTGTTAACCATGAAGTGAACCCACAATTTGCCAATATTGTCAGCCCGAGTGAGGTCGTGGTCATCTCTACTTTCCATGTGGATTTAGATGGTGGCAGTGGCGATATACACATTACTTTTCCCTACTCCATGTTGGAACCTATTCGGGAATTACTGGATACCGGTTTACAAAGTGATCGCAGCATGGATGATGGGCGCTGGGAAAAATCCATGCGGGAAGAGATTATGCTCGCCGATGTAGATCTCTGGGCAAACTTATCTCAAGCGACATTATCGCTTGGACAAATATTGAAGTTAAAACCGGGGGATATCATCCCGATTGAGATGCCCAAACATGTGACGACCATGGTAGAAGATATCCCCATGTTTCGTGCCACATTCGGTGAGCATCATGAAAAAACAGCGTTAAAAATCATGGAGATTATTGAACATCCTCATGATACAAATTCTACAATCCACCTGAAAAAAGGTAAAAAGCTATGAGTGAAGACACCCAAACACAAGATCAGGCGCTGGCTGACGAATGGGCGGCTGCACTGGAACAACAAGGTGATGCAGCTGAAACAGAAGAAGATCCCTGGGCAGCCGCTTTAGAAGAACAAGCATCATCAGAATCCACTCAACAAGCTAACCCTGCTCCGGTTGCCAAGCTGGATGATGAAGGCAAACCAAAATCGGATGTTGATCTGGATATGGTGATGGATATTCCGGTCACTATATCAATGGAAATCGGCCGTACCAGAATCAGTATTCGCAACCTGCTTCAACTGAGTCAGGGGTCTGTAGTTGAACTCGACAGATTAGCTGGTGAACCTATGGACGTGCTTGTTAACGATACCCTTATCGCCCACGGTGAGGTCGTGGTGGTCAATGATAAATTTGGTATTCGACTCACCGACATCATCAGTACTTCAGAACGCATCAAGAAACTACGCTAATGAAAAACGCATGGTGCCTGTTAACAAGTATTTTTGTCTCTGCCCCCATTTTTGCTGCAGCTGAATCGGGCGCACATGCGCTCAACCAGTCGCCCCTGTCAGCAGTCAACTTATTGCAAACGATATTGGGCTTAGCTCTTGTTTTAGCTTGTATCGTGGCAGTGGCTTGGTTATTGAAACGCACCAACCGGTTTCATACTGCTGCCAATGGAAAACTTAAAGTCATTGCTGGCATTGCATTAGGCACCAGAGAACGATTAGTTCTGGTTCAGGTAGGTGAAGAGCAATTGCTTTTAGGCGTTACCGCACAACAAATCAATACCTTACACAAACTAGAAACGCCATTAAGCGAGGCGGAATCCTCAACACCGAATGAATTCGCCAATAAACTCCGTCAGTTTATGCAGCGAGGTGACGTATGAATCGCCTGCTTCTCAGTTTATTCTTACTGACATTTCCATTAGTCAGTCTCGCTGAGCCGGGAATTCCAGCCGTAACAGTGACGGATGGTGAAGGTGGACAAAGTTATAGTGTCACCCTGCAAATTCTGGCGTTAATGACTTTACTCACATTATTGCCTGCGGCATTAATGATGATGACCTCCTTCACTCGCATAATTATCGTATTGTCGATTTTACGTCAGGCGATTGGTGTGCAATCCACCCCCTCGAATCAAGTATTAATTGGTCTGGCATTATTTCTGACTATTTTTATTATGCATCCGGTATTCAATAATGCCTACAATGCGGGTGTTGTGCCGTATATGAATGGTGATATTGAGTTCACCCAAGCTATTGAACAAACTGGACAGCCGTTTAAAGAATTTATGCTTGCTCAAACACGGG
>NZ_DIAC01000029.1:12621-16510 GCF_002414625.1 Methylophaga sp. UBA5088
CGGGAAAGTGATATTGCTTTGTTTGCCTCTATTGGTGGCTATGAAGAGATGCAAACACCACAAGACATTCCGTATAGCTTATTACTACCTTCATTTGTCACCAGTGAATTAAAAACGGCTTTCCAAATCGGCTTTTTGATTTTTATCCCTTTTTTAATCATCGACCTTGTCGTAGCCAGTGTCTTGATGGCCATGGGTATGATGATGCTTTCGCCTATGCTGATTTCCCTGCCCTTCAAATTAATGTTGTTTGTTTTGATTGATGGTTGGGCCTTACTCATGGGTACCCTCGCTTCGAGTTTTTACGTGTAATTATGACGCCAGAAACTGTCCTCACCGTTATGCAGCAAACCTTACAGATCATTTCGATTTTGATTGCTGCCATCTTGCTACCCGCTCTGCTGATTGGTTTATTGGTGAGCATGTTTCAGGCGGCGACATCAATCAATGAACAAACCTTAAGTTTTATTCCAAAACTGTTTATTACGCTATTGGTTTTGGTGATGGCAGGGCCTTGGATGTTAGAAATGGTGCTGGGTTTTACTCGTCGCTTGTATGAAGAAATACCGTTTCTCATCGGTTAACTATGGAAATCAGCACCGCTGAGATTACCGGAGTATTAGGGCAATACATGTGGCCCTTTATCCGTATTGCGGCCATGATTATGGTCGCTCCCATTTTTAGTAGTAATTTTCTCAGCGCGCGCACCCGCATCATCATCGCTTTAGCCATCAGTATCGTACTGGTTCCCAATATTCCTGCGAATGTGCCTACCGTCGAACCGTTGAGTATGGAAGGTTTTTTGATCATTGCTCAACAGATCCTGATTGGGGCCTGTATGGGTTTTATGCTGCAACTTCTTTTTAACGCCTTCATTGTGGCTGGGCAAATCATTGCCATGCAGATGGGGTTGGGGTTTGCTTCAATGGTGGATCCACAAAATGGCGTATTAGTCCCTGTTATCAGTCAGTTTTATCTTATTTTCATCACTTTGTTATTCATCACGGTCGATGGTCATTTGATTCTGATAAAGGTGTTATCAGAAAGTTTTGTCACTATGCCAATATCCAGTAGCGGTCTAACACCTACCGATCTTCGTGATGTTGTGGCACAAGCAAGTTGGATGTTTGCTGCTGGCGTAATTATTGCTCTACCTGCCATAGGTTCTATCATGATGGTTAATCTGGCGTTTGGCATCTTATCGCGAGCGGCTCCACAGATCAGTCCATTTTCTATCGGTTTTCCGATGACCATTGTGATGGGTTTTATCATTATGTTTGTCACGCTCCCTTTAGTGGCCGATCACTTAATGGACATGACGGATCATATACTGCAATTGACAAGGCTTATGGTGGTTCAGGATGGCTGAGCAAACCGGACAAGAAAAAACAGAACAGCCTACGGGTAAGCGTTTAGAAGACGCCCGGCAAAAAGGCCAAGTACCTCGCTCGAGAGAGTTAACAACTGTCTTGGTCCTGATTGCCAGTGCCATCGCCTTATTCATCATGGGCAGTAGCCTGATTGAGGATATGGCTGCTGTGATGAATGAGTCGCTGGTATTGAGTCGTAAAGAACTGTTTGATCCTGTGGCAATGGTGCATCATTTCATTCATATGATCGAAATCATCTCATTTGATTTAGGTCTATTTCTCTCCGTGACTGTCATTGCTGCTTTAGCTGCACCAGCCTTAATTGGTGGCTGGAATTTCTCTACGCAAGCAATGGCATTTAAGCCAGAAAAAATGGACCCCATCAAAGGGCTCAAACGTGTCTTTGGGCCACAAGGTCTGGTTGAGCTGGGTAAAGCATTAGGGAAATTTATTCTTATCGGTGCGATATCGACGGCTATTTTATGGGGAATACGTGACCAATTATTGACGCTTGGCACTCAGGAAGTGAACGTTGCTATGACAGATTTAGCGTATTTAACCTTATGGATATTTCTGGCAATTACCGCGAGTCTGATCTTAATTGCATTAATTGATGTGCCTTTCCAGCTATGGAATCACAGCCGACAATTGCGGATGACAAAGCAAGAAGTCAAAGATGAAATGAAACAGACGGATGGTAACCCCGAGGTCAAGGGCCGAATCAGACGTATGCAAATTCAAATGTCTCAGCAGCGGATGATGCAGGATATTCCTTCCGCTGATGTGGTTATCACCAACCCAACTCACTATGCTGTGGCAATGCGTTATGACCAATCTCGCTCTGGCGCTCCGATTGTTGTCGCTAAAGGTGCTGATTTAATTTCACAACAAATCCGTTTGGTCGCAGAGAATAACGATGTCCCTATTCTTGCCGCCCCTCCTCTGACTCGTGCTGTTTATTACTCAACAGAAATCGGCGAAGAAATCCCATCTGGTCTATATATTGCAGTAGCCCAAGTACTGGCTTTTGTATTCCAGTTGCGGCGCTACCGTAAACAAGGTGGTAATAAACCGCATCTGAATCCAGAAGATCTACCCATACCGGATGAATACAGACGAGATTAATGTTAGATGGAAAATAATGTACTGGCGGCCCGTTTTAAATCAGTCGTAAACGGTCAATTAGCCACACCAATGCTTCTGGTGGCATTGCTGGCCATGGTGATTCTGCCTTTACCAGCGTTTATGCTGGACATGCTCTTCACTTTTAATATTGCCTTATCACTGGTAATCGTATTAGCCAGTATTTACATGCTAAAACCGCTGCATTTTGCAGCCTTCCCAAGTATTTTGTTGATAGCGACCTTACTCAGGCTTGCCTTAAATGTGGCTTCAACGCGAATTATTTTGATGGAAGGCCATACTGGTGCTGCCGCAGCAGGAAACGTTATTGAAGCCTTCGGTGAGTTTGTTATTGGTGGTAACTATGCTGTGGGTTTTGTGGTCTTTGCCATCCTGGTTATTATCAACTTTGTCGTTGTCACCAAAGGTGCCACCCGTATTGCTGAAGTCAGTGCTCGGTTTACCTTAGACTCCATGCCCGGTAAACAGATGGCTATAGATGCCGATCTCAATGCCGGCCTTATCGATCAAGATGAAGCGCGTCGTCGTCGTGAAGAAATCATGCAGGAATCAGACTTTTACGGTTCTATGGATGGTGCCAGTAAATTTGTTCGGGGTGATGCGGTAGCCGGGATATTGATTCTGTTTATCAACATTATCGGTGGTTTTATTATTGGCGTTGCCCAACATGATTTAAGTTTTTCTCAAGCAGCACAAAACTACACGCTGTTAACCATTGGTGATGGCTTGGTCGCTCAGTTACCTTCACTTTTATTAGCCTCAGCAGCAGGCCTGCTGATTACACGCTCAACAAAAGAGCAGGATATGGGACAGCAGATTGTTAGTCAGTTGCTGAGCGATCCCAAAACACTGGCTGTCACCTCAACCATTATCGGTGGATTAGGCTTGATTCCAGGCATGCCTAATATCCCTTTCCTGATTCTAGCTGCTATTGGTGGCACCTGTGCATTCCTGATTCATAAGCGTCAAAAAGTTGCCACGGAAAATGAATTAGCGGCAGCACAACAGCCCACTTCAGAAGCTGCAAGAGAACAGCGTGAATTAAGTTGGGACGATCTCAGCCCTGTGGATCCAATCGGCCTGGAAGTCGGTTACCGACTGATTCCACTGGTAGATAAATCTCAGGGTGGGCAGTTAATGAATAGAATCAAAGGTATTCGTAAGAAAATATCACAGGAAATGGGCTTTTTAATCCCTCCCGTGCATATTCGAGACAACCTCGATCTGGCACCAACAGCCTATCAAATCACTCTGTTTGGTGTGACCTTTGGCGAAGCTGAAGTTTATCCCGACAGAATGTTAGCCATTAATCCTGGACAGGTTTTTGGCGATCTCGAAGGTATCAAAACGCAAGATCCGGCTTTTGGGCTAGACGC
>NZ_DIAC01000029.1:16614-17384 GCF_002414625.1 Methylophaga sp. UBA5088
TAGACGCTATCTGGATTGAGACTGGGCAGCGTGAATATGCACAAGCACAAGGTTATACCGTGGTAGATGTAGATACGGTCATTGCGACTCATCTGAGTAAGATTCTCAACAATCATGCTCATGATCTGCTTGGCCGTGAAGAGGTTCAACATTTACTTGATAACCTGGCCAAGTCTGCGCCTAAACTGGTTGAGGGGCTGGTGCCAGATACAGTACCACTTGGCACGGTACAGAAGGTTCTGCAGAATTTGCTGGAAGAGAATATTCCTGTGCGTGATATACGTACCATTACTGAATCCATATCAGAGCAGGCCGCCCGTAATCCCGATCCGGAAGCGATCACGGCAGCAACCCGTATGTCGCTCAGTCATTCCATCATTCAGCATATTAATGGTACACGTACAGATCTCCCTATCATTACACTGGATCCAGAACTGGAACAGATATTGCTAAAAACTTTACAGGCATCCGGTGAAGGTGGAGCCAGTCTGGAACCAGGTCTGGCAGAAAATATGCACAAGAACTTGCAAGAAGCGACACAAAGACAGGAAATGACAGGTGATGCAGCGATTCTTGTTGTTCAAGCAGGTTTGAGAAGTTGGATTTCTCGCTTTATTCGCCACTCTATTCCCGGATTGAATGTATTGTCCTACAACGAAATACCGGACGATAAACAAATAAGAATAGTGGCCAATATTGGTCGATAAATTTAGAGTTTGAGGTTGATGTCTGAAAATCAAACGATTCCAAGCAGCTGATGTGCGTCAAGT
>NZ_DIAC01000029.1:17564-24333 GCF_002414625.1 Methylophaga sp. UBA5088
GCGTCAAGCTATTCGTGAGGTTCGGGATGTACTGGGCCCGGATGCGGTCATACTGTCCAATACTCGTGTCGATGGTGGTATTGAAATTGTGGCTGCTACTGACTATGACGAATCACAGTTTCGTCGTCAGGCGCAAGTCGAAACAGCTTCTACACAAGCACAGCAACCTCCTCGAGTTGAAATAAATCCCACTCCAGACACATATGCGCACGAACAACCACAAGCAGCGCCAAAACAAAATATCTGGTCTCAGGAACCAACTCTGGTGCAGATGCGTAAAGAAATTGCTGGCTTACGTAATATGCTACAAAATCAGCTATCGGATCTGACCTGGAAAGATATGGAGCGTCAGAATCCAACCCAGGTACAGCTACTAAAACGTTTTATGCAGATGGGCATTGACGTGGAACTCGCCAAATCTATCACCGCAAAAATGCATGGTATTGATGATTTGGAAACAGCATGGCGGCATTGTCTGGGCTCATTAGCTTCACAAATTCAGCTCACAGAAGAAGACATTCTGACTCAAGGTGGCATCTATGCTTTGGTCGGTCCAACAGGCGTTGGAAAAACGACCACGATAGCTAAACTCGCCGCCCGGTGTGCTCTAAAGCACGGTGCACGGCAAGTTGCCTTGATCACCACCGACTGCTATCGCATAGGAGGTCAGGAGCAGTTACGTACCTATGCCCGAATTTTGGGTGTACCTGTGAGAGTGGCCAGAACCCATGCTGAACTCACTGAAACTCTTAATGACCTGCTTGATCGCCGCTTTATCCTGATAGATACTGCGGGAATGAATCAACGTGATATAAAACTGACAGAGAAGTTTGCTGTGATAAAACAGCAGTCCCCTCGTGTCAAAACATACTTAACCATGTCAGCAAACACTCAAGCCAGTGCGATGGATGATATTATTCATGCTTATTCTCACTTGAACTTGAGTGGCTGTGTTTTAACTAAAACAGATGAAGCCAGCAGTCTCGGTGGTGCAGTATCGGCTTTAGTACGTCACCATTTACCCCTAGCCTATGTGGCAAATGGTCAGCAAGTGCCGGAAGATCTGAGTCTCGCTCGACCCAATACACTAGTTAACCAGGCCAGCGAATTGATGAATAATGAGCAACAACTGGATCCCCAAACAGTATCCAGCTACGGAGGTTTTGCCGCTTATGGCTGAAAATACCCAACCCCATGATCAAGCTGCAGGCCTTCGCATAATGACGCAAGCCATCAGGCCCGTTAAAGTGATTGCTATTGCCAGCGGCAAAGGTGGTGTAGGTAAAACAAATGTGACAGTTAATCTCGGCGTCGCGTTAGCTGCTTTAGGAAAAGAAGTTGTCCTGCTTGATGCGGATTTGGGCTTGGCAAATATAGACGTGATGTTAGGGCTCCATCCCCAATACAACTTATTGCATGTATTAGATGGAACCAAATCACTGAGAGACATTATTGTTGAAGGCCCTTCTGGCCTGAAGATTATTCCAGCCGCTTCTGGTGTGAAAAAAATGGCTGAACTCAGCACGGCTGAACATGCCGGCATGATCCAAGCCTTTAGTGAGATGGATCAACACATCGACGTGCTATTGATTGACAGTGCGGCAGGTATCGCTGACAGTGTTATCACTTTTAGTAAAGCGGCTCAGGAAGTGATTGTTGTGGTTTGTGACGAACCAGCCTCAATCACAGACGCCTATGCTTTGATTAAGCTTCTCAGCCGTGAGCATCAGGTTGAACGCTTCCATATCGTGACTAATATGTGCCGAAGCGTGCAGGAAGGTCGTGAACTTTTTGATAAGATTTCTTTAGTCTGTGATCGCTTTCTCGACGTGACCCTGGACTTTATGGGTATAGTACCGTTTGATGAAGATTTAAGACGGTCAGTGAAAAAACAACGTAGTGTAGTAGAAGCATTTCCACGTAGTAAAGCGGCTACGGCATTTGCACATTTAGCCAAAAAAATTGAATATTGGCCTGTACAGAAACAACCTCGTGGCCATATGGAATTTTTTGTTGAGCGACTCATTCAGGCAAGTATGGAAATGGCATGAGTAACAGAGCAGTCATGTATACATCGGGTCAAAGTAAATCAGAGTTGATTGAGCAACACGCGCCTCTGGTCAAACGAATCGCTTATCACATGATTGCGAGATTACCAGCGTCAGTTGATGTTGAAGATTTAATTCAGGCAGGCATGATTGGCCTACTCGATGCCTCTCACCAGTACAACTCCGCTCAAGGCGCAAGCTTTGAAACCTATGCAGGCATCCGTATACGTGGTTCCATGCTGGATGAAATCCGCCGCAATGACTGGGCGCCCAGATCGGTGCACAGAAAAGCCCGTGAAATCGCGGAACAAATGCATAAAATCGAACAGGAAAAAGGACGGAATGCTTCAGACAGTGAGGTAGCCGCGGCGCTTGGTATCGATATCAACGAGTATTACCAACAACTGCACGATTCAAGTGGTTATCAGGTTTTTAGCCTGGATGAGTTTACTGATAATGATGAAACCCAGGCTCACCCTATATCTGTCGGCCCCAGTGGGCCAGATGATGAAGTTCAGGATGATGATTTCCAACAGGCATTGGCACAAGCCATAGACACACTCCCAGAGCGTGAGCGCTTATTAATGAGCCTGTATTATAATGACGAATTAAATTTAAAGGAGATCGGCGAGGTTCTGGGCGTAAGTGAGTCCAGAGTCAGTCAAATTCATAGTCAGACTGTGATTCGACTTCGCGCCAAACTTCGTGACTGGATTATGTAATTTTGGAGGTGTGCTTTGGATAAAAATATGAAAATCCTGATCGTGGATGACTTTTCCACTATGCGTCGGATCATAAAAAATCTGTTACGGGATTTGGGATTCAACAACACGCAAGAAGCCGATGATGGCTTAACAGCTTTGCCCATACTTCAAGCAGGTGGAATTGATTTTCTGGTCACTGATTGGAACATGCCTGGCATGCAAGGGATTGATCTACTAAAAACAGTCCGTGCCGATGAAAAACTCGCCTCATTGCCAGTACTTATGGTAACGGCAGAGACCAAACGCGAACAAATCATTGAAGCTGCACAAGCGGGTGTCAACGGTTATATCGTCAAACCATTCACTGCAGCGACGCTCAAGGAAAAAATCGAAAAGATTTTTGAACGCATTAACGCACAATAAGGAGCACTCGGCTCATGGCTTTAGTAAATCAGGCAACCCAATTGGATGCAGCAAAAGCCCTCGTTGAGGCGCTTGAAAAAAATGATGAAAAAGCGGCTGAGGAGCAACTGACTATTCTTGCAAAAGCACAGGAAAGTCAGTTATTCAAAGAAGTTGGCAAACTGACTCGCGAATTACACGACTCCTTAAATAATTTTAATCTCGACGCCAGACTCATTGATTTAACTCAAAATGATATGCCTAACACACGTGACCGACTTAACTATGTCATCACCACGACTGAAGAAGCAGCACATAAAACGTTAGGTTATATAGATAACACCCTACCTTTGGCTCAAGAACTCCGAAATACTGCCGAAAAGATAGATGAGAGCTGGCACCGTTTTCGGAAAAAGGAAATGAATGCAGATGAGTTCCGCATATTGGTAAAAGAAATTGAAAACTATTTACCGACAGTGAAACAACATGCAGATCAAGTTCATCATAATTTATCTGAAATGATGTTAGCTCAGGGCTTCCAAGATTTGACCGGACAAGTGATTCGTCAGGTGATTAGCTTGGTAGAAGAAGTGGAAGATAGTTTGGTGCAGTTAGTCAAAGTGGCTGGCAAACCTCAACCGTCTTCTAATAAAAAAGAAATTGACCCAATTAAAGCTGAAGGTCCACAGATAAACGCACAAGATAATCCGAATGTGGTGAATAACCAGGATGATGTGGATGACTTGTTATCTAGCCTTGGCTTCTGAGGAAATGATTCATGGCGCTGGATACAGATGATGAAATCCTGCAAGACTTTCTTGTTGAAGCAGAAGAAATATTAGAAGGTCTGAACGAACAGCTTGTAGAGCTCGAAAATAGCCCACAAGATGCTGATCTCCTTAACTCTATTTTTCGTGGTTTTCATACCATTAAAGGTGGGGCAGGTTTTCTCAGCCTGGAAGCAATGGTCAATCTTTGCCACAAAAGTGAAGATTTATTCAATCTGCTAAGACAAGGTGAACGCTTTGTTGATGCCGATATGATGGACACCTTTCTTAAGGTGCTCGACATATTGAACACCATGTTTGCGGAAATCAAATCCGGTCAATACCCCAGCCCGGCTGACGCTGAAGTTATTGAGTCATTATCAGCTTATTTAAATAACGATTCAGCCCCCGCTGCTGCACCTGAGCCCGAACCAGAACCTGAAGTGGTCGAAGAAGTCACTCCTCCCCCTGCTTCAACTGAGTCAAGTTCAGCTGATGCGCCTGCAGATGACGAAATCACAGATGATGAATTCGAAGCCTTGTTAGACCAGTTACATGGTAATTCAGCACCTGGCATAAAAGACTCAGAAAAAGCACCAAAAGAACCGCCTGCTCCTGCGGCTTCCGCGTCAAGCTCATCCAACAGTGACGATATCACTGAAGAAGAATTTGAAGCATTGCTTGACGAATTACAAGGTGCGAAAAAAGCAGAAGCGGAAAAACCAGTGCCGCCACCAGCAGCACCTAAATCAGCGCCCTCTCCTAGCACTGATAAAGCGGTAGAACCTAAGGCTCCTACACCTACACCTAAGCCAGCAGAAAAAGCAGCATCTGAAAAGGTCGAAGCAAAGGCAGCACCAGCTAAACAAGCTGCTGATACCAGTGTACGTGTTGATACAAGTCGTCTCGATGAAATCATGAACATGGTCGGTGAATTGGTGCTGGTACGAAACCGGATCAGTACACTCGAGTCTTCATTTGAAAATGAAGAGATGGCAAAAGCGGTCAATAACCTTCGTGTTGTCACGGGTGACCTGCAAACGGCTGTAATGAAAACGCGCATGCAACCGATCAAAAAAGTATTTGGTCGTTTCCCGCGAGTGGTTCGTGATATCGCCAGAAGCCTGAAAAAAGATATTGATCTTGAACTGCGTGGTGAAGAAACTGATCTCGACAAAAACTTAGTCGAAGCTCTCGCAGATCCGCTTGTGCATTTAGTCAGAAATGCAGTTGACCATGGTGTAGAAATGCCTGACGTCCGCGAAGCTGCTGGTAAACCCCGTCAAGGTAAAGTCGTACTGTCTGCAGCTCAAGAAGGTGATCATATTCTTCTCACTATCGCAGATGATGGTGCGGGTATGAACCCGGAAACGCTGCGTCGCAAGGCGGTTGAAAAAGGCATGATGGATGAAGACACCGCCGCCAGACTTACCGAATCAGAGTGTTTTTCACTAATCTTCTCTCCCGGTTTTTCCATGAAGCAGGAGATTTCAGATATTTCTGGCCGTGGTGTGGGTATGGATGTGGTGAAAACCAGCATATCTAAACTCAATGGTGTCATAGATATTCAATCTGAAGTGGGTGTGGGCACAACTTTGTCCATCAAAGTCCCTCTGACGTTAGCCATTATGCCGACATTAATGGTCATGCTCGGTGAGCAGATTTTTGCTTTCCCACTGGTGAACGTGAATGAAATTTTCCATCTCGATCTTTCTAAAACCAATGTCGTTGATGGACAACAAACCATTATGGTGAGAAATAAAGCCTTACCCTTATTCTACCTCAGCAAGTGGCTGACCAAAGGTCGAACTGATGGTAAAAAACCAGAGATCGAGCATGTTGTTATTGTGAATGTGGGTACTCAGCGTGTTGGTTTCGTTGTTGATGTATTGCTAGGTCAAGAAGAAGTTGTAATTAAACCACTTGGAGCTTTGTTACAAGGAACTCATGGGTTTGCTGGCGCGACTATTACTGGTGACGGCCGCATTGCATTAATTTTGGATTTTCCAGAATTAATGAAAGTCCATGCTAACCGTGGATACTAGGAGTAAAAGTGACGGTTAAGGTTCTGATAGTCGATGACTCAAGTTTTTTCCGTAAACGTCTTGCTGAAATCATAGCAACTGATCCGCGACTCCAGGTTATTGCTACGGCCAGTAATGGTGAAGAAGCCATTCGCGAAGTACAGCGTCATCACCCAGATGTAGTGACTATGGACTTAGAAATGCCGGTGATGGATGGCATCACAGCTGTTCGAAAGATTAAAACCATTCGTCATACACCCGTTTTGATGTTGTCCACCTGGACAACTGAAGGCGCCAAATCGACTTTAGATGCATTGGAAGCCGGAGCCACTGATTTTTTACCAAAACGCTTTGAAGATCTATCAAGCGATAAAATTGAAGCTCAGCGTAAGCTCTGTCAACGTATTTACCAACTAGCCAGTGGTTTTCAGGCCAGTCAATCAGACATGCCTGCCAATAGAGCTACTAACAGTCAAACACAAGTGGCGGCCGCTAAACCCGAAAAGTCATTCAATACCACACCTGAACTGGTTGCTATTGGCACTTCAACAGGTGGGCCCGTTGCTTTACAAAAAGTGTTAACGCAGTTACCAGCGAGTTTTCCCTGCCCTATTTTACTTATTCAGCATATGCCGGCCACCTTTACGCCATCATTTGCAGAACGTCTGAATACACAGTGTGCGATTCGAGTAAAACAGGCTGAAAATGGTGAACATTTAGTGCCAGGAACAGCTTATCTCGCCCCTGGTGGTGAACAAATGTTGCTTAAAGGCCGACCGAATAATCTCTATCTCAGTATTGAGCCGGGGGATGTGAAGGAGACC
>NZ_DIAC01000029.1:24433-31883 GCF_002414625.1 Methylophaga sp. UBA5088
GGGGATGTGAAGGAGACCTATAAACCCTGTGTCGATTTAACATTTGACTCTATTGCACACATCTGTGGTTCAAAAACGTTAGCGGTGATTTTAACGGGTATGGGTAGTGATGGTCGTAATGGCTGTGAAAGTATCAAGAAAAAAGCCGGCAAGATCTGGGCTCAAGACCAGCAAAGTAGCACGATTTATGGCATGCCTATGGCAGTGGCCAAAGCCGGATTAGCTGACAAAATATTGGATATTAATGAAATTGGCCGTCAACTGGCGGAATTGAGTTGATATGGATATTTTAAGTATCCTCGGTCTGATAGTCGGTTTTGGTGCCATATTAGTGGGCCAGTACCTTGAAGGCGGTCATATCGACACCATACTGAATGCCGTTGCATTATTAATCGTTATGGGAGGGACGCTCGGTGCTGTGATGCTGCAAACCCCAATGAGCACTTTTCTTCGTGCGATGCGTATGTCTTTATGGATTATTAAGCCCCCCAAATTATCGGCTCATCAGCAACTAGAAAAAATACTGGAATGGAATCAGGTCGCTCGTCGGGAAGGCTTAATCCGATTAGAGTCTATGGCGATTGATGAATCTGACCTTTTCACTCAAAAAGGTTTGCAATTGATTGCTGATGGCATTGAACCAGAAGTGCTGCGAGAAGTATTAGAAAACGACCTGGATATTCAAGAGTCGGATGATTTTCAGGCAGCAAAAGTGTTTGAAGCTATGGGTGGCTACTCGCCGACTATCGGTATTATTGGCGCAGTAATGGGATTAATACATGTCATGGGTAATCTCGCCGATCCGGCCTCACTTGGCTCAGGAATTGCAGTTGCTTTTGTGGCTACCATTTATGGCGTTGGTCTCGCTAATTTATTGTTTTTACCCATAGGTAATAAGTTAAAAGCCCTGATTAATAAACGTAGTCGCCTTCAAATGATGTTAATCGAAGGTTTGATTGGTGTTGCAGACGGAGACAACCCAAGAAATATTGAAAGTCGTCTTCAGGCCTATTTAAATTAAGTGATGCTCTATGGCACGTCGAAAAAGACATGAAGAACATGAAAATCACGAACGTTGGCTGGTCTCTTATGCTGACTTTATCACCCTTCTATTTGCGTTTTTTGTTGTCATGTATTCGATTTCATCAGTGAATGAAGGTAAATATCGTGTACTTTCCGACACACTTGAAGCCGTATTTTCAGAGTCTGTTCGAAGTAAAGATCCAATACAAATTGGTGAAATCAGTCGAGGTGAAGGTGAAATTAAGCTTGAGCCTATAGCCCCTGTGCCGGTTATACCTGAAGAAGCACCTCTTCCTGAACTGAGCAATGAGATGCCTCTTACTGCGTCGGATAATGATATCCGAACGATCAACGATTTATCTCAGCAATTCACCTCCGCTTTATCGGACTGGATAGGCACAGAAGATGTAACCATTAAACAAGGTGAGGACTGGTTAGAGCTCGAAATCAAATCACGGGTGCTCTTCGAAAGTGGTGAAGCCAGATTGGCCCGACCCGCCATACCGGTACTTGGCGAGATTGCCAGTATTCTGCAAACATCGGCTAACCCTATCCAGGTCGAGGGCTTTACTGATAACAACCCGATCAATACTCCCCGCTTCCCTTCCAATTGGGAATTATCTGCTGCACGGGCTGCCAGCGTTGTTCACCTACTAGATAGATACGGTATCCAACCTGATCGCATGTCTGCTATTGGTTATGGTGAATACAAACCCATTGCCAGTAATGATACTGAAGCAGGTCGTCAAAAAAACCGTCGTGTTGTGCTCGTGGTATTAGGTAATGATATGAGTCGCCGTGACATCACTGTTTTTGAACACACTGATGCCTTGACTACTCCACAGGCCCCCACAGCCATCAGTAATGATGGCAGCCAATTAGGCATTGATAATAGAGGGGGACAATAATCATGGCCGTTTGGGCAGTGTGTAATCAAAAAGGTGGGGTAGCAAAAACCACGACAGTGGTATCGCTTGCCAGCTTACTTGCTCAACAAAGCGAACCAGTGCTTATGCTGGATCTTGATCCACATGGCTCCTTAACGACTTATCTTGGTTATGATCCAGACGCTATTGAAACCAGTATTTACACCTTATTTCAGCAGTTAGATAACACCCCTAAAGAAGCGATTTTAAAAAGTCTGAAGAAAACACGTCATGACAATATTTTCTTGTTACCTGCCTCTACAGCTATGGCCACACTTGACAGACAACTTGGCGCGCAACAAGGTAAAGGCTTAGTCATACGAAAAACTCTCAGCTTTTTCAAAGATCGCTTTAAACACGTACTGATTGACTGTCCCCCAATGCTTGGGGTGTTAATGATCAATGCTCTGGCCGCCTGTGATAAGTTGGTTATTCCTGTACAAACAGAATTTTTATCGCTCAAAGGTCTGGAGCACATGCTACATACCGTATCGATGATTAATCATTCTCGACGTAGTGCTTTGCCTTATTTTATTGTGCCTACCATGCATGATGGCCGAACAAAAGCTGCAATAGATTGCCTTGCAGAACTGCATAAACGTTATGAAGAGAATGTCTGGAAAGGCTTTGTTCCAGTTGATATAGGCTTTCGTGAAGCCAGCAAACTTGGTCTCCCCTTACCTGAGATGGCCCCTGATAGTCCTGGCGCAAGCGCCTATCGGCAGCTATTGACCGTCTTGAGCGAGCCAGAAGTGAGTGTATCCAATGGCTAAGAAGCCTATTTACGATCAAAAAGACGCCCTGTCAGCCTATTTTAATGACATGTTGGCTGACTCACATACACGCCAGCCAATTGTTGAAAACAAAACTGAATCGCCTCCAGTATCGCCGTCATTGAAACAAAATATTGTGTTCCCAGTTGAAGAGTTGGCCGTCCCTGTTGATGCAGAGATATCAGCGCCAACACCTTTACCTCAACCTTCAGTCACGCAAAGTGAAGTAGAAACATCGTTAAATGTCACTGATGACAAAGTCGCGACTGAACAGGTACAAGACACGGATATTGACACGACTGATGCGATATCCTCGGACCAGATACAAACAGAGAATGCTGTACTCAAACTATTACTCTGCGATATTGGTGGAATAAAAGTGGCGATCAAAGTGGATGCTTTGGACAATATTATCCGTTGGCCAGAGAAGGATTTGAGTTATATTCCAGGACGTAAATCCTGGGAAGTCGCCTTATATAATGACAATGGACAAAATACCAATGTCATCGACATAAGAAAGCTCTTGCACTCACCTGAACAGACATCACCACTCAATGCCCATTACATATTACTGGTCAATGATCGTCGAACCGGTATTGCATGTGACACGATTGAGCAAATTATCAATAAAAACAATAATGAGATTAACTGGCGCAATGATACTCATCAGCGACCATGGTTTACAGGGGTACTGAGCGAGACAATGCACAGTGTTTTGGATATATCAGCCATTATCAAGGCGTTAGAGTGATAAAAATGGCATGAAGCCTGCATAATCTTTATCAACAGCTCGCTGTCATAAAAATGACAGCCATATCAGAAGGTCATAAAAATGAGCGAGAAAGATAACAGTAACGAAAATCCCATACTACAGTGGGTCACTTATCAACTTGAAGACGAATACTACGGTATCAACGTCATGCAGGTGCAAGAAGTCTTACGTATGACAGAAATCGCGCCTGTACCTGGTGCGCCACCGTATGTACTTGGCATCATTAATCTACGCGGCAATGTGGTGACTGTCATTGATACGCGGATGCGTTTTGGTTTAAGTGCCATTGAGCCTGATGACCGTGCACGCATCATTATCGTAGAAGTCTCCGGTCATGTGATCGGCATGCTCGTCGATTGTGTAGCTGAGGTGGTGTATTTACGCCAATCTGAAATTGATACCGCACCGAATGTCAGTGATGATAGCTCACGTTTTATTCAAGGTGTCTGCAAACGTGAGAAATATTTATTGATCTTAGTAGATGTCAATAAGTTGTTAAATGATGAAGAGATTGCTGATATCTCAGGTTTTTAAAGGGTAACGTTCATGGCTGATGATATTAATCCAATTCAGCCCACGACGCCCCTGCCGTTGAGTCATCCTGTGTCTGATGAGGATAAACCGGCCTCACAGGAACAGCACAAGAAGAAAAAAGACAAAGAACCACCTGAAGAAGAAAAGCCGCGTCCTAAAGAGGATGATAAAGGTGAATTTATTGATGAGTATGTATGAATTCAGACGGATGTCTGGGGAGTAAAGACAATGACTATTTTTGTCGTATTTACAGTGATGAGTGCCGTATTTCTGGTCATCGGTCTTGCCACTATGCGTCTGTTAAAACTGTATCAATTACAAACTAAGCGTATTCACGACCTTCAGAACCAAATTACTGCCTTGTGTGCTGGCGCAGCTGGTACAGATGAACGCATCCACAAATTTGAGCAAACCCTGGTTAAACTCAAAGATCACCAGCATAGTCTCGATTTGAATGCCAATCATCAGCCCGGTTATGACCATGCCATTCGTTTAGCCAAAAAAGGTGCTGATATCCAACAGCTGATTAATCACTGCAATTTGAGTGATGAAGAAGCTCACCTGATTACAACGTTACACGGACAACGTCACGTACATTAGCCCTTTGGTTTAGGAATCTTAGCGTTTGGTTTCCCCACCAAAAATCCTTGAACCATATCAACACCATAGCTTTTTAACAGCTCTAATGTGCTTTTTCTCTCAACAAACTCTGCGACCGTTTTTTTACCCAGGCTGTGTGCAATATCAATCATCGATTTCACAAGTTGCTGATCCACGGGATCATTATCTAAATCAGTAATGAATCCCCCATCAATTTTTAAGATATCAACAGGGAAGTGTTTCAGATAACTATAAGAATTAAAGCCTGCGCCAAAATCATCCAGTGCAAATCGACAACCCAAGGCACGTAAATCCGATACCATTTTTCTGGTCTGTTCAAAATTAGAGATAGCGTAAGTCTCAGTAATCTCAAACACAATCCGATTGGGATCAATTTGTGTTTGATTAAGTTTATCTCTGACTAGCTTAAATAAGTTCTCATCCAGAAATACATTGCCTGACAGATTAATGGCAAATGACAGGTTTTCTGGCATATTCACGATAAGTTCAAATACTTTCGCCACCACCCAGAAATCAATCTGATGAATCAGTCCCATCGATTCAGCAACGGGGATAAATTCTTTCGGATAGAAAATGACGTTACCTTCGCCACGCATACGGATTAAACATTCGTAGTGTGAGACTTGTTCAGTATCGAGAGAATAAATCGGTTGAAACTCTAATAAGAACAAACCTTCCTTCAGTGCAGCACGTATACGAGGGGCCCATTCCACACTATGACGCAAGGTATGCATTTCGCGATCTTCAGGGCTGTACAGGTGCACTCGATTACGCCCGCGCTTTTTGGCTGTATAGCAGGCTTGGTTAGAATGCGATAACAGTTCACCAACGGTGGTTGCATTATCTGCATCAATAATCTTCAAACCGATACTAGCCGATAGATGGTAATGGTGACCATGATGTTCAAAATCATAACCATCAAATAAATTTCGGAGCTCTTCTGCAAGCTCAATGGCAGTTTGTTTATCCGTATTATTGACCAGCACCGCAAACTCGTCTGATCCAATTCGTACCAGGATATCGTTGATATTAAAATAACGTCTCAGAGAATTAGCCACTTGTACCAGCAGAGTATCCCCTGCTTCATGGCCCTCAGCATCATTTAATACTTTGAAGCTATCTAAATCGATGTAAAAAAGCGCGCTCACGCTCATAAAATTACGCACCTGACTCAGAGTCATATCCAGTGCATTTTCAAGACGACGTCGATTCGCTAAGCCTGTTAAATCATCATGATTAACTGAAAACTGTAGGCGCGCTTCCATGACTTTAAGATTGGCCAATTCATCTTCAAGTTCTGTTTGTCGCTTAAACGTTTTATCACGCTCACGTTTGACTGCCAGAGCCGTCATGATAGCCGAAGGTAATGACTCTGCAGTCATAGGATGATAAAGCAGCGAGGTCACGCCATGCCCCAAATCCGTCAAAACCTGAGCATGATCCCAAACTGACTGTCTACAGAGTGAAATAATTGGAATTAGACGCCATTCATCAAACTGATCCATCACCAGACGAATATCTTGGGTAGAAATACCCGGTAAATCATCGTCCATTATCAACAGATCAATATCACATAAATCATTGTGGATACTCTGACGAAGCAAAAGCATGACGCCATCAGTATCTGTTGCACTTTCAATATGGGTGAAACCACTAATCTCGAGCAGGGTCTTGGTGAAAGCGGTCTCTGCTGGGTGTCGACCACCAATAATAATTTTTGCATCAAGGAGTTCTTTGACTGAGGCAACGCTAGCAGGAAGATCAGATTTCTGATCAAGCGCTATGTCACGCATCAACGTTTCCTTGATTTTATTTTTCATCAGATAGTGGAGCTACATTCAGTAGACCGGAAATTAAACATGCACTGACGATATCGGATATATATATTAAAATCAACACTTAATGTTAATTTTGTAATGCTAATTATAAAGTTTATGAGTCGCTCGAAACGAAATCTTCATACCTCAAAAGTATTTAGCTCAGTTTCCATTTTTATTTTCTCTTTTATTTACAGGAACTTTTCCTGATATCAGATAGGCGTAAGCAATCACTTCTGCTATCACCCGATAGAGCATCGGTGGAATTTCTTCACCCAAATTCAGTTCACTTAACATCTCGGTCAACAGCGCATCTTCACGCAAAGGAATATTGTGCTCCCGAGCAATCCGGATAATCTCTTCAGCAATATCCCCTTGACCACTCGCCGTGACAATAGGAGCATTCTCGCCATCATATTCCAGGGCAATCGCCTGTAATACATCCTTTTCACTCATACTGAAATATCCACAAGATAATCGTTCAAACGTGTCGTGTTTACGGGCGTTACCGGAGTAACAAGCGCCTGTCTACAACTCAGGTGATGAATGGAAAACCCCATCTCATTGAGTCGTCCATCTAAGTTATCTAAGTGACTTGAAAGTAAGTCTGCACTCTGCTGGCGTTCGGCCAAAATCACCACACTCACATTTTTGTCTTGCAGACTAATACGAGCCTGCATCGGACCTAAATTTTGCGTTTCCAGGTTCAACTGCACTTGCCACAGCACGGAGTCGTCATCTGTATTTTTGTTGGGAAAATGTTGCTCAACTCGCATTTGCAATAGTTCAAGTTGCTGCTTTTCTTTAACAGGTAAATCAAACAACCAGACATTCGCATTGGTATTCAAATCATTATCCTGCACCATCGATAATTGATTGAATTGAATTTTTGCACTGACCGATTCCACATCCTGTAACAAATCTCTCATCATCTGATACTCAATAGCACGTGTTACAGCTTGTTGAGCGTTTGCTGTCATATTC
>NZ_DIAC01000029.1:31988-33502 GCF_002414625.1 Methylophaga sp. UBA5088
ATTGCTGTCATATTCGTGGTCGGCAATGGCATAGCAGTTGACGTATTGGGCGATGCTTGGGGGGATTGTGTTTTTTCAGCTGTTGTTGCTGTTGTTAACCCCGCCAATAAACTGAATAAGAGCTGCGTTGGTGTCTGTCCTCTATTGGCTAAAGCAGGTGAAATTTGCGCAGGTAGCGCACGCAGTTCCTGAGGGGCTGATAACACTTGTTTGATTGCTGTCTGAACCTCCGTTGGTAGCTGTTTAATCAACTCAGGATTATCCAGAATTTTAGGTAGTAATGGTGACTGTATATGTGCTTTCAGCGTATCAGCTAGACGCAGTAAGTTGGCTTTCAAATTCTGCTGTAAATTTGATTGTGCTACATTTTGTTTCAACTGACTTTCAAGAAAAACACCACTATTGTTGATCGTTTGTTGTAATTTTTCTGGCTGTTGTAATGTCTGCTTATCGACTAAATTTTGGATTACATTGGTCAATGCCTGCCTGACAGGCTCAGGCAAAGTGGGTGTATTTGTGGCCGAGGTATTCATTGTCGCCGGCTTAGTGACGAAATTTTGTAATAACGGTAATAACGCTCTTTGGTAACTGACAATACGCTCTTCACGTGTCGCATTATCTGGCATTATTTTGACTGATAAAGGTATGGTTTTTAGAATCTCAAGCGCCAGCTTGTCGCCAACCTTAAATCCTTGATTAAGGTGACTGACATTAATTTCCATATGCTTGGGTAAAGCCGCATTTAATTGACTAAGTTGAGCTGCTTGGGACGAGTTAACTGCCTTATCAGTCACAAATTTAGGTGTGACTAACAGCTGGTTTTGTGCGAGTAGCTTCACCACATCGGCAGCGATGACCTGTCCGGATTTTAATAGCGTAGCTAATGTCGCTGCTTGTATTTCAGGCTTAGCTGACACTACGGGTGTGAGCTGAATCACGGGTTGGCCCGACTCAATAGACTTCTGCAATATGACCTTCTGCCCGGCAGAGAGATCTTGTTGTGTGTTGACATGGACAACCTTATCTCCGAGCTGAAGTTTGACTTGTTCGGCATTCACTCTTGCGATGACGGTTGCCTCCATTTTTTGTCCGGCAGGCAGCGTGTCTACCAGTTTTGAAGAGGCATTTGAAATCACTTCCGTGTTAGGCTGTTGGAATCTATTTATTTGCATAAAGCCACTATACAAGTCGACATGGTGCTAGTATAGCAATCTGGTTATTGCTAAGAGCAATGGCAATGAGACATAAACACGGACAATGGTATATTCGTAAGCAAGGGAAAATTTCTGGCCCGTTTACAGCTTCTGTTATCAGTAATCATTTAAAAGTGGGGAGACTTGCCTCAGATGATGAGGTATCCCGAGATCGGCGACATTGGCATACTTTTGCTGATTCTGACGATTTCACTGTCCCCCAACAAAAGGCGTCACCCATCAAGGGTTATCTGGATGAGCGTACTGGTGAGGACAGACGCAATACCCCACCCACGGAAGTTGACGAGACTATTCTGCAAC
>NZ_DIAC01000013.1:0-534 GCF_002414625.1 Methylophaga sp. UBA5088
ACGGCCCTTAGCGACGGTGGTTATCGGCGGTATTGTGTCATCCACCTTACTTACCCTTATTGTACTACCGGCTTTATACCACTTAGTACATCATCGTAACCGTTAGATAAAAATACAATCAGGGCTGAATGGTTAGCCCTGATTGTATTATGGGTAAAAGTCCTGCTTTTACGCAGGCAAATATCGCTGGCGTAGCATGTGTTCTCATCGTTAGAGTTGATGTATGTCACTGACATATAAATAAAAAGGAGAGAGAAATGCAACTACACCAATTTAATGATCAACACATCCACTGGCAACGACTTGAGGTGTTCGACAATTTTCAATATTCGGTGTTGGATGTTGATCGGGACAATAAAGTGGTAGAAGTGCTATTTAAATTCGCAGCCAATGATCCCATCGTGTTACATCGCCACTGTGCGGTTAATCACACCTTTGTTTTTCAGGGGGAGCACTGTCTGTATCATGCTGATGGTACCTTAAAAGAAAAACGTCCAACCGGCTCATATACCATAAGCCAAGCTGATAATGAGC
>NZ_DIAC01000013.1:602-2227 GCF_002414625.1 Methylophaga sp. UBA5088
ATAGAGAATGTGGTGGCGATGAAGATACGGTAGTTTTATTTAGTATTCGCGGTACAGAAGGACCGATGTATGAAATCCTCGATGATGAGCTAAATATCCTGGCTGTTTTTACGATGAATGAATTTGAAGGACTCTATCAGGCACAACAATCTGCCTTATCCGCGTAACGTTTTATGCCTCAATGAGGATTATGATAAAAGGGATATTGTCATTGTCGATAAATTGTTTTATATCGTCAGCCCAGATTTATCCATCCCATTGAGGAACAGAATATGAAAACGTTTATACCCTATTTTGCAGCTATATTGTTTAGCTGTTCTGCATTGGCAGATGATGTGGATATGGCCGGCCTGCAGCTTGGCATGAGCATTGACGAGGCTAAAGGTGCTTTACTGGATTACGGTGTGAATGCCAGTGCGATAGAAGAAGAAAAGCAATATTACACGTACAGTGATGGCGCAAAAAACCATAAAACGCCCAGTTTTATTCATAGCCTTTCAGCCCATATTGAAGAAACCGAGCAAGGTCAGAGCAAGGCAGATAGTTTTAAACTGGTATTCACCCCCTTGCCTAAAGCAGGTCGCTTAGTCGCCATTCATCGCGTCAGACAAAACGATGTTGATCCGCTTAGCGTGGCTGTCTTTCGCCAGTCTTTGATAAACCAATATGGTCAACCCTTTGATAATGCCGGACCTCTGGACTGGATTTTCCCACAAGGCAAAATCAATTGTTTAGGGGCGTCCAGTACACAAATTACGCCACCCCGCACATTAAATGCAGATACGATCATGGGGCTGGTATTCAACAAAGAGGGGAGTCGTTATCAAGTCAATGATTTCCGTAACCCGGAAGTGAAAAGTCTGGATGAGTGTGCGAATTGGATGAGCTTTCAGTTTGGCAGCATGGATGAACAGCCCGCTAGCCATATCACGGCCACCATGGTGGATGTACCCACTTGGGTCAATGCTTATGAAGCGGCAATGGAATGGGTCGGTGAGCTAAAACAAGAAGCCATTGAAGCGCGACAAGCTGGTACAAGAAGCCCGCAATTGTAGTAGGACAATACTCGCTGGTTTATTCCCAGGACGATTGCCTATTGAATTATTAAATAATAATGAATATCATTTGCATATGTTAATTCAATGCAAGTAGGTGAGTAATGATTGCAGTTATTTATGGTTCAACCACTGGTAATACCTCAGATGCAGCCGTGAAAATAGCGAAAATTCTTGGTGAAGATCAGGTTGAGCTATTTGATGTGAAAGACGTCGGGCTGGCGGCGCTGGAGTTTTTTGACCATATCATTTTTGCCATTCCAACCTGGGATTACGGCGAGGTTCAGGCAGATTGGCAGGATGTCTGGGATGAAATTGATGATACTGACTTTTCCAGTAAAACTGTGGCGTTTTTGGGGATGGGCGATCAATTTGCCTATGCCGAATGGTTTCAGGATGCCATGGGCATGTTGCATGACAAAGTGGTGGCCAAAGGCGCCAAAGTTATCGGGCATTGGCCTGTTGAGGGGTATGAGTTTGATGCCTCAAAAGCCTTAACCGCAGATAAGCAGTTTTTTGTCGGTTTGGCTCTGGATGAAGACTGCCAACCCGAGTTGACTGAAGGTAGAC
>NZ_DIAC01000013.1:2378-6528 GCF_002414625.1 Methylophaga sp. UBA5088
AGGTAGACTTGAACAATGGTGCGAACAACTCAAATCGAGTTTGTTAAAAGCTGCCTAATCGTTTTCCAGTACGCCCCAGGTTTGGGGCCGATTTTCTTAGAAAACGAAATTCTTATCATCGTAAGCCACTCTGAAGGGCAAATGTCGATACAAAAAATCCAGCCAGAAATGGGGTTCATCCACAACATAGTACCTAGCAAAAAGAGGGGATAAGGTACAGAAGTGCTGTCTAGTGATAGCTTAATCGATTATGCTAAGGCAAAGTAAGATTGGCTCTGACTCTGAGTTCATGATTGGTAGACCAAGTCTATTCCTAAAATAAATAAACTATTTAATACAATAATTTAAAAGTTAAAGTTAATTATGATTATAGGGTTGTTTAAGGTGCGTAAAGATGATGATGACCTTGATCGACAAACATTCTTTCTGGGTATATGGCTACTTTGAAGAGACAAAGCTGACTTTGCTTAAATTAAACGATCCTGTCGATATTGAATTGATGAATGGCCAAATACTGACAGGTCATGTTGAGAGTATTGCCAGAGGCATCTATGACAGCGATAACCCGAAGAGTCGTGATTTAGTGGCGGATGTAAACCCGACTTTTAACTGGGTTCGTCTGGAGCAGCGTATACCTGTGCGAATTGCTTTAGATGAGGTTCCCGAACAGACGCTGCTGGCTGCCGGCATGACTTGCACGGTGATTGTGAAAAAAAATAATGCTAAAAAAGAGCCTGTCGCCACAGGCTCTATGTCGGCGAGTTGACTCAGAGACCGATAGAAAACATCGAATCGAGATCATGTTTGCTATAAACACGAAATGCCAGCATGGTTTCTGTTTTTGTAATCGCTTCGATATCCACAATTTTACTGGTTACCAGGGTAGCCAGTTCATCATTGTCTTTGACGCGGGCAATGGCAACGAGATCATAATTGCCGCTCACAGAATACACTTCACTGATACCGTTGACATCAGCTAAGGTTTCAGCGACGTCAGTGATTTTTGTACGTTCAGTTTGAATCAAAATAAATGAGGTAATCATTTGGTTCTCCGGACAGTTGCACGAGGCTATCTTTTATAAATAAGGGGATAACAAGCTCATAAATGAGTCACGTAGTCTAACAGGCACACTGCGGTTTGCCAGATCCTTATCACTGATGGCTTCACTTTTAGCAATAATCTCATCAAAGTGCTGTGTGAGTTCTTTATTAACTGTATGCGAGAATATCTCAACCCCTAACTCATAATTCAACCTGAGGCTTCGTGGGTCAATATTGGCAGAGCCTACCAATGCGTAATGATCATCAATACACAGTAATTTGCTATGGCAAAAAGGGGCTGGTTGATAAAATATTTCCACATTCCATAACAGTAGCTCGGTCAACATGTTTCGGTTGGCCCAATGGATATAGATAAGATTATTTTTAGCGGGTAAAACAATCCGCACGCGCACTCCACGCATAGATGCTGACTGTAGTGAGGCAATCATTTCCCGACTCGGGATAAAGTAGGGCGTCATGATATCTACGGTGTTTTTCGCTGCAGAAATCACGCTTTGCAGTGTTAACGATAATGCGTCCATTGCTTCATCTGGATCTTCTGGAATAACCCGGCAGTGGTAGCCGTCCGGTTGAGGTTCGGCAGCTGGAAATGGGCAGTCCATTTTGCTTTGACTGGCGATGAGCCAGTCATCATAAAAAATACCGATTAAATCTTTTACTATCGGACCGTTGAAGCTGAAGTGAATATCTGTAATACGGCGCGGCTGCATAGGCATTTGTCGATGGTCATCACTGATATTCATGCCTCCGGCAAAGGCTGTGGTGTTATCTACAATCAACAATTTGCGGTGATTACGCATATTGATATAGATATTAGGTGGCAGAATCCTGGGCGGCGTAAATTTAGCCACTTCTATACCGAGTGCTTTCAGACGTTTAGACGGTTTTTTCCAGGAGTACCACTCACCAATGCCATCAATGATAACTTTGACTTCAATGCCACGATTGACGGCTTCACTCAGGGCATCAATAAATTCATTACCAGTATGGTCTGTTTTAAGAATATAAGTGATTAATAGAATACGTTTTTTTGCTGATTTTATCGCCTCAAGCATGGCAGGGTAAGCTTCATCACCATTATGAAAAATACTGACGTCATTACCGGGAGTGAGTTTGGTTCCTGTAATACGCTCTCCAATACTGTCCAGACCATAACTATTAATGTGCTGTATTGAGCGTTTGGCATAACCAGACTCAAAAGGAATTTTGAATAAACGTCGTTTAATACTGGTAGCGCGGCTTCTTACCCGATTCACACCGAAGAAAAAGTAAGCGATGGGGCCACCATAAGGAATAAACAGACAGGACATAATCCAGCCCAGTGCTGCACGGCTGTCACGTTTGTAAAGTAAGATGTGAAAAACACTATAGGCGGCGGGTCCAGCGTGTAGCAAAATTAACAAAAATATATAGACGATATCCATATTCACAACCTGATTGACAAGCGCCCATAGTAACGAACTCTTGGCGATAAAACGATGTAAGCTTGATATACCTCTCACATCATCATGGAGCAGCCATATCCTATGTTTTATCAGGATGGAATGTGTAAGGATGCAAAGAGATTTTTTCTACTTATTTGATTTTGTTATAGTAAATTTCAGATACATAGACATGGAAGGGTGGTCATAGTGGAAGCACCTGCAATACCAAGCGATGAGCAAGAACGCCTCAATGCTTTGTACAATCTGGAAATTCTAGACTCGGAGCCCGAGGCTGTTTTTGATAATTTGACAGAACTGGTCGCGGATATTTTTTCTGTGCCTATTGTGGCCATTTCCTTGATTGACGAATCACGACAGTGGTTCAAGTCAATCCAGGGCTTAGACGTTTGCGAAACCGGCAGAGATATTTCTTTTTGTGGTCATGCTATCTTTCATCAACAAGCGTTTATTGTAGAATATGCACATGAGGATGACCGCTTTAAGGATAACCCTCTAGTGACAGGACCACCGCATATTGTCTTTTATGCAGGTATTCCGCTCCGATACAAACATAATCAACATCATCATCTATTAGGCACGCTGTGCATTATTGACCGTCAGCCACGAACACTGAGCGAACAGCAAAAACAACAACTTCAGCTATTCGCTCATCAGGTGGAATCATTAATTGAGATGCGTTTAACAGGCCAACGTCTGCAGCAGGCGAACCAGGCAAAATCAGCATTTATGGCAAATATGACACATGAACTGCGTAGTCCAATCGCGGGCGTGATCGGTATGCTGGATATTCTGCAAGGGAGTGAATTAACGACCGAACAACAGCGACATATGGATTTGGCCAGCAAAAGTGCCAGACTGCTACTCAATATTATCAATGACATTCTCGACTTTTCTAAACTGGAAGCCAATAAAGTTCATATCCGTCATGATGCCTTTAACCTGACCAAACTATTCGAAGACGTATTTGAAAGTTTTCGTCTACGGGGCAAGAAAACCGATAAAAGTTACCATCTATCTGTCGACTGGAATGATGATTTATTCGTCGATGGTGATGCCACACGACTAGAACAAATCTTATTAAACTTGCTTAGCAATGCTGATAAGTTCACTCAGCATGGCCATATTCAGCTAAAAGCCAGTCTCATTGAGCAGTCTGATGACGATATCACCTTGTCATGTCATGTTATCGATAGTGGTATCGGCATCAGTTCTACACAACAGTCCCGTTTATTTGAACCTTTTGAGCAGTTAGATAACAGCTCATCAAAAAGCTTCGGTGGCACCGGTTTAGGTTTAGTGATTTCAAAAAAACTATGCGAATTAATGGGTGGAAGTATTACCGTTGAAAGTGAGGTCGGTAAAGGTTCTTGCTTTAGTTTCACTATAAAGCTTAAACGCATCAGCAAATCAGAGTCTAAACAAACTCACACCGATGCAAATAAACAACCAACCTACCAACCCAGTCTGTCTGACATACATGTCTTAATTGTGGATGATGACCTAACTAACCGCTCGGTTTTAGAGTTTTTCCTGACACGTTTAAATGTCCATTTCACGACTGCTGAGAATGGCGTGCAGGCCAGTCAACTGTTAACGGAGCTCGATAGTTATGAGCCAATAAAAATGATTCTGATGGATTGCCA
>NZ_DIAC01000013.1:6647-7725 GCF_002414625.1 Methylophaga sp. UBA5088
GAACAATATCAGGATATTCCCATCATCGCCTTAACAGCGAATGCCATGAAAGGTGATGAAGAAAAATGCTTATTAGCGGGAATGAGTGACTATATGGCTAAGCCTATTAAACTCGACTTGTTGCTGGAAAAAATGGTGTATTGGTCAACGCGTACACACCCTCGCTAAATTTATAGATAGGGCTGCTGCCCTCATAAAATCGTTTTGATCGCCAGTGCTGGTGAAAGAATAGGGTAGAAGCAATCTCCTTATCTCTGTTTTTTTTAGCCACAATATTCATCTAGTGTGCTCTTTGTGAGTCTGTTCGTGATTGCATCTCAAAATAAACAATATGGCTTATGGCAATGTGTAAGCAATTTGTCATAAATGACTGTTTTGTGATAACACAGTACTGTGTTTTAATGCGGAGCGAATAGCATGAGCAGAGAAACTGAAAAAAGTATGATTGTTCTCGCACGGCATCGTCTGAAATGGTTAAAAGTCGCCTTAGCGGGTAGGAATGCAGATTTAAATCTTGTTCAAAACACATTTCATCAACTAACAGGCCTAACCAGTCTCAGGTTTGTTCAAGACAATGGCTTAAGTGAAGAAACCATTCGAGAGCTGGCCATCATCGATAATCTCGCCACCCTAAATGTGCAACAGCAACACCCTGAAGTATTGGACAAACTATCAAAAGAAGCTCAGGAATTATCTAAATATCTCGATATGCCCGCGCGTGAATTGTTAGATTTACTCTTCAAACAAGGGGCGCGATTTCATAATCAGGATGCCATCTCAGTAGCACTTCACCGAGGCCTAATCAGTGATATTCATCATGAAGCTGAAGCCTACGCACGCCTGCAAGAAAGGGAGTGTCGTGATAAAGCATAGCGATAATGGTATAAAGTTTGACTCTTAAAGACGACCGGTCATATTATTGCTTCATGACATTACAAAAACACATCAAAAAAGAACAAATTCTTAACCATGGCATTCAGTTACTGATGAAGCATGGTTATCATGGAACAGGCATCAAACTGATACTCGACACAGTCAAGGTGCCAAAAGGATCGTTCTATAGTTATTTTGATAGTAA
>NZ_DIAC01000079.1:0-11468 GCF_002414625.1 Methylophaga sp. UBA5088
CAAAGTGTTCATATTCAAACACTTGCAAATACACTAACCGGAAGATCACGATGCTAAAAATAATCACTGACAGTAGACCAGCGAATAACAAACGTCCGTTTACAAGGCGACTCTCACGAAAATGATCTTTAAGCGTAAACTTTGAAGCCATATAACGTTCACGTTACCTGAAATGTACGGCGAATTTTACGCAAAATCGCATACATCACCGGCCATAACAGCGTACTTGTTAGCACGGGCATCCAGCTTTCCCAGTGCAACGTTGCTCGAGTAGCGACAACATCAACAAACTCCACCAACAGCACAACAGAAAAAATGGTTAAGGCTTGTTGCCAAAGTGGATATTGACGTAACTGCAAATGGAAACGTGCTATCAAATAAATAGCTAGTGCATAGCTGAAAGCCATCACACCCAATATCCCACCCATGGTGATATCCATGACAAAGCCTGTAAACCAGGCCACACCAATACTGACACGATGAGGCAACGCCATCGCCCAGTAAATGAGTGTCATCACTACCCATTCCGGCCGGAAAAAACGCGCGTAATCTGGTAACGGCACCAGCATCAACATAATGGAAATGATGAGCGTGATAACAATCACAAAACCATTACGGGTCCTAATTGTCGTCGCCACTGTCGACCTCCGTGGTTGATGACGATTCCTCAGCTGGTTTCGTTGTTGTACGCTCTGTTTGAATTTTTTCGCCTGGCAGAACTAACATCACTTCACGACTTGTGGATAACTTGGCTGCTGGCTCCACTTTGATATCAGCAAATGGTTTACCTTGAGGAAACTTAACGGATACCACTTTACCTACAGGATAGCCAACAGGAAACCGACCACCAAGCCCTGATGTGACTAATAAGTCGCCTTCACGAATATCCGCATTATGTGGCAGAAAATCCATTTGAAGATATTCGCCTAAACCTCGGCCCGTGACCACAGCCCGAAGACCATTGCGATTGATTTGAACAGGGATGCTATGACTTGGGTCTGTCAATAACACTACACGACTTGATACGGCAGAGGTTTCGGTCACCTGCCCCATTACCCCAGTGGCATCCAACACCGGTTGCCCGACATACACACCATAATTTTCGCCCTTATCAATCACTACTTGTTGAGAAAAAGGATCAAGATCTATGGTCAGCAATTCTGCTACTTGAACACGTTCTTGCAGACGAAATGATGAGCCTAACAACTCTTTGAGTCGCATATTTTCTCGTTCGAGTGACTGCAGTTTCTGCAAGCGAATATTTTGCAGCATATTATTCGCTTCCATGACGGTAATTTTTTCTCGTAATTGTTTACGATCCTGAAAAAAATCACTGACCCATTCACTCAAATCTGTAGGAAGCGATGCCGCCGCCTGCACAGGATAGACTGCCGTTGACAACAAAGAACGCACAGGTTTGAAGTAATCCAGACGCGTATCAAGGAAAAACACCAGGATAGAGGCTACAAGCGCCAGTAGCATCCGGGTGTTTAAAGAAGGTGTATGGGCAAATAAAGGTTTAATAACTCAACGTCCAAAACTAAAAGACCTTCGCAAATGCATAACACTCGCAAAGGTCTTACGACTTATTAACTAAAAATCATTATTCAAAGGTAAAAACGTCTGTACCTTTTTCATCAATCATTTCAAGCGCACGACCACCGCCACGAGCGACACAGGTAAGTGGATCTTCTGCAATAATTGCTGGTAAGCCTGTTTCTTCGATAAGTAAGCGATCCAAATCACGCAGCAATGCACCACCACCGGTTAATACGATACCGCGCTCGGCCACGTCAGCACCTAGTTCTGGCGGAGTTTGCTCTAAAGCAGTCTTAACCGCTGCTACAATACCAGAAAGTGGATCCTGCAAGGCTTCCAAAATCTCATTACTGTTTAGAGTAAAGCTTCTCGGCACACCTTCAGCCAGATTCCGTCCACGTACTTCCATTTCACGCACTTCATTACCGGGGTAAGCTGAACCAATTTCTTTTTTAATTTTTTCCGCGGTTGATTCACCAATTAACGTGCCGTAGTTACGACGCACATAGTTGACGATGCCTTCATCAAATAAATCACCACCGATACGTACTGAAGCAGAATAAACAATACCGTTTAATGAGATAACCGCGACTTCTGTTGTACCACCACCTATATCCAGTACCATCGAGCCGCTGGCTTCATCAACAGGCATACCGGCACCAATGGCTGCTGCCATCGGCTCTTCAATCAGAAACACATCTCGTGCCCCTGCCCCAGCAGCAGATTCGCGAATTGCACGACGTTCAACTTGCGTTGAACCACAAGGAACACAAACTAAAACGCGCGGACTCGGCTTGAGAAAACGTCCTTCGTGTACTTTACGAATAAAATGCTGCAACATTTTTTCCGTCACGGTGAAATCAGCGATAACACCATCTTTCAATGGCCTGATGGCAGTGATATTACCTGGCGTTCGTCCTAACATGCGCTTGGCTTCGACACCGACCGCAGCTATAGAACGAGGACCACCAGGGCCTTTATCCTGACGAATAGCAACAACAGAAGGCTCGTCTAAGACAATTCCTTTGCCGCGCACATAAATCAGCGTATTCGCTGTTCCAAGATCGATCGACAGATCGTTGGAGAAAATTCCACGTAAACGTTCAAACATTGAAGAAACCACACCTGAAAGGGGTAAAATAGATACTTTAGCAATGCTCTGGGCTGTTGGGCAAGCAACTAATCATTTAAACTTACTGCTTTGTTGAAGCAATTAACCTTTGGAACTGTCGATGAGTTTAGATAAACACGATGTAGAAAAAATCGCGCACCTCGCACGCCTGTCGATACAGGAAGATGATATTCCTCATTATGCACGGGATTTGAATAACATTCTTAATTTAGTTGACCAATTAAGCGCAGCTGACACTAACGACATACTTCCTATGGCTCACCCCCTTGATGCACATCAGCGTTTACGCCCCGACAGTGTGACCGAAGTCAATCAGCGTGATGCATTTCAGGCGATTGCACCTAAAACTGAAGCCGGTGTCTATCTGGTTCCTAAAGTTATCGAATAAAGCAACACAGGCAAACACATGCATAACAAATCACTTTCAGAATTATCGGCAGCCCTGCACAACAGTGAAATAAGCAGTGTTGAACTCACTCAGCATTATCTTGACCGCATCAATCAGCATAACGGCACTTTAAATGCCTTCATCACTGTGACCGAAGAGCGAGCACTGGAACAGGCAAAAGCCGCAGATAAGTTATTGGCAGAAAACAAAGCGGGTGTTTTAACTGGCATTCCTCTCGCCCATAAAGATATTTTCTGTACAAAAGGTGTCCGTACCAGTTGCGCATCAAAAATGCTGGATAAATTTATCGCACCGTATGATGCCACTGTCGTCGAAAAGATTGACCAAGCCGGCATGGTCACATTGGGTAAAACCAATATGGACGAATTTGCTATGGGTTCGTCGAATGAAACCAGCTGGTACGGTCCTGTTAAAAATCCGTGGGATACAGACCGTGTACCTGGTGGTTCATCAGGTGGTTCAGCAGCAGCCATGGCAGCACGTTTAGCGCCTGTTGCCACAGGTACGGATACAGGTGGTTCGATTCGTCAACCTTCTTCTCTGTGTAATCTGACCGGTTTGAAACCCACTTATGGCCGTATTTCTCGCTACGGCATGATTGCGTTTGCTTCAAGCCTGGATCAAGCTGGCCCCATGGCCAACAGTGCTGAAGATGCTGCCTGGCTGATGAACGTGATGTCAGGGTTTGATGAGAAAGACTCTACGAGTGTCGATCGTGATGTGCCAGATTACACAGCGAGTTTGAATGATTCACTTGAAGGCTTAACTATCGGCCTGCCAAAAGAATATTTTGGTGAAGGTCTCGATCCGCGTGTAGCCGCTACGGTAGAAGCGGCCATCAAGACATATGAAAAAATGGGCGCAACATTAAAGGAAATCACCTTACCCAACACGGAACTGGCTGTGCCGACATACTATGTCGTAGCGCCAGCAGAATGTTCGTCTAACTTATCAAGAATGGATGGCGTACGTTTCGGTCACCGCGCTGAAGATCCGAAAGACTTAATGGATCTCTACACCCGTTCACGTGGCGAAGGTTTTGGCGAAGAAGTCAAACGTCGCATCATGATTGGTACTTATGCCTTATCGGCTGGTTACTACGATGCTTACTACTTAAAAGCACAGCAATGCCGTCGTCTTATTAGTAATGACTTCCAGGAAGCATTTAAAGAAGTCGATGTGATTATGGGACCAACAGCCACCAATCCTGCTTTCCGTTTTGGTGAGAAAACAGACGATCCGGTTGCGATGTATCTGGAAGATATTTACACCATCAATACCAATCTGGCTGGTTTGCCTGGTATGTCTATTCCAGCTGGTTTCGTTGAGGGCTTACCTGTCGGTTTACAAATTATTGGTAACTACTTTGATGAAGCGAGATTATTAAATATCGGTCATCGTTATCAACAAGAAACAGACTGGCATCAACGTATTCCTGATGCGTTCAAATAATCCTACTTTAAAGGGGCTCACCGCCCCTTTTTTATGGGTCAGATATGACACTTATCTGGTATTCTTGCAGCACACATCAATCAGGGCATGAGGAAACCGCCAGATGAAGGCAGCAGAGCTATTTGTCAAAGCGCTCGAAAATGAAGGCGTGGAATATATATTTGGTATCCCAGGTGAAGAAAATCTGGATGTCATGGATGCATTGCTGGATTCATCTATCCAATTTATTACCACTCGCCATGAACAGGGGGCGGCTTTTATGGCCGATGTTTATGGTCGACTTACAGGTAATGCCGGTGTTTGTATTGCTACCCTGGGGCCAGGCGCAACGAATCTCATCACGGGTGTCGCGGATGCCAATATGGATCACGCCCCACTCATTGCTATTGCCGGACAAGCGTCGACGCATCGACTCCATAAAGAGTCCCATCAAGTGCTGGATTTGGAAGCGATGTTTCGGCCAATAACCAAATACGCATCGCGTATTGTCAGCCCTGAAGTTATTCCAGAAGTGGTTCGTAAAGCGTTTAAAGTCGCTCAAACAGAAAAAACCGGGGCCTGCTTTATTGAGTTTCCTGAAAATATTGCCGAAATGGACATTGATGATGTGCCGTTACGTGTCAAAAATGCAACGGCTCCCGAACCCGCAGCAGAAGAAATCGAACGTGCGGCAGAAGTTATTTCAAATGCTAAAAGCCCGATTATTTTGGCAGGCAACGGGGTTATTCGTGCCAATGCCTGTGATGAACTAGCTGAATTTTCAGAAAAGCTGGGCATCCCTATTGCCAATACCTTTATGGCAAAAGGCGTCGTACCCTTCCGTCATCCAATGGCCTTGGGCAGTGTGGGCCTGCAATCGAATGACTACGCCAACTGTGGTTTCGCCAATGCCGATGTCATTATCTGTATTGGTTACGATATTGTGGAGTACCACCCATATCTTTGGCACCCATCGCGTGATCGTACTATTGTTCACATTGATACCACTCATGCTGAAGTGGATGGACACTACAGTATCAGTTTGGCTGTAGTCGGTAATATTCGTCATAGCCTCATTCGTGTAGCTGCCATCACTACCCCACACCAGGGCAAGGCGATGCGTACGTTGAGAGATAGTTTGATTACTGAGATGAATATGCATCGTGATGATCTGGAGTTTCCAGTGAAACCACAAAAAATCATCTGGGACCTGCGCACAGCCATGGATTTACAAGACATTGTCATCTGCGACGTAGGTGCTCATAAAATGTGGATGTCACGGATGTTCCGCTGTGAATACCCTAATACCTGCATCATATCCAACGGATTTGCCAGTATGGGCATTGCCGTACCGGGTGCTATCGCCGCTAAATTAGCCAATCCCCAACGTAAAGTTGTGGCCGTGACAGGGGATGCTGGATTTTTGATGAACTCTCAAGAAATCGAAACCGCGATGCGCCTGAATATCGCTATAGTCATTCTGGTATGGAACGATGCCAGTTACGGCCTGATTGAGTGGAAACAACAAAACCAATTTGGTCGGACCAGTCATGTACAATTCACCAACCCGGATTTTGTTCAGTACGCGCAATCTTTTGGTGCAGTTGGTGTCAGAGTTGAGGAGACGGAGCAATTAATGCCCATTCTAAAAGAAGCTTTAGACAGAAATACCGTGACTGTTATTGATTGCCCGGTTGATTATCGAGAGAACCTCAAACTAACAGAAGCATTAGGCCAACTCACTTTAACGATTTAAATAACTGATGACACACATAATTAAACCCGCCATTGGCATTCTTATTCTTGGCATTATCGCGGCACTTATTTTTAATTCAGTGCAAGGACAACAGGGCCTTCCGGACAAGACCTTCACTGATTTAGACGGAAACACCCACTCACTTCAGGACTACAAGGGTAAACCTTTATTAGTCATTTTCTGGGCGACAGACTGTCCCGCTTGTGTGCAAGAACTTCCAGAACTCAAAGCCATTTATAAAGAATATGTGCCCAAAGGTTTAGAAGTTATCAGTGTGGCGTTGGCTCATGACAAGCCGGAGCATTTATTAGCGATGCGCATAGAAAAACAAATTCCCTACACCATCACTTGGGATAAAACAGGTGAACTGGCAAATGCATTTAGTAATGTACGCGTCACCCCAACACATTTTTTATACTCCGCTGAAGGTGATGTTGTGATGCGCAAAATCGGTAGTGTCTCAAAAGAGATGCTCAGCGAGAAACTCAGCAGTATGGGGCTGTAGCAAATTCGAATACATTTACACTACACTTCTATAGTCTTGTATGGTATAAAGTACGGCTTTGTAAATGCAGGCAGGGACCAAAATCGGCGCCCTGTGGTAAAAGTGTATCAGGAGCAGGTTTTAAAATGGCCAGAGTATGTCAGGTAACGGGCAAGCGCCCTATGAGCGGTAACAATGTTTCACACGCTCATAACAAAACAAAACGTCGTTTCTTACCCAACCTTCACTCACACCGTTTTTGGGTTGAGTCTGAAAATCGCTGGGTCAAGCTGCGTGTCAGCAACCATGGTCTGCGCATCATCGATAAGAGAGGGATTGATTCCGTCCTTACTGACATTCGCGCCCGTGGCGAAAAAATTTAGGAGAGTAAGACATGCGCGATAAAATTAAATTAGTCTCATCTGCTGGTACTGGTCACTACTACACCACAGATAAAAACAAACGTACCATGCCTGAAAAATTAGAGATCAAAAAGTTTGATCCTGTTGTGCGCAAACACGTTATGTATAAAGAAGCTAAAATCAAATAATATTGCCCACAATATTATTTTGGAAAAACCCGCACTAGCGGGTTTTTTTATGCCTGCATTAACACTATGATATCAACTCATTTCTTTAAGTTGTAATTCATGACCAACGTTGCTGATTTATCCTCCATCGTTCTAGCCAGACAACCCATTTTTGATCGTCAATATAATATTCATGCCTATGAATTATTATTTCGCAATAACACTAGCCAACAATCTGCTGATATTGGGCGCTATTCCGGCGATATTGCGACTACCCGGGTAATCAATTACAGCTTTCTCGAGCTTGGGATAGAACGGGTAATCGGCACACATCTGGCATTTGTTAATCTGACCCGCAATTTCATTTTAAGTGATGACCCAATCCCATTTGGTGGAGAAAGGGTTGTGTTAGAAATCCTCGAAGATATTGATATTGACGACGAGTTAATCCATGCCGTAAAAAAGCTGGCATTAGCTGGTTACCATATCGCACTTGATGATTTTATTTTCCATGAGTCTTTACGTCCACTTATAGAGTTAGCCACCATAATCAAAGTGGATATTCTCGCCTTGTCTGAAGCAGAGGTAAGACAACATGTTGCCCTACTCCGTGAATATCCGGTTAAGTTACTGGCAGAGAAGGTGGAGACTAAAGCTGAATTTGAGCTATGTATGGCACTTGGGTTCGATTATTTTCAAGGCTACTTTTTCTGTCGGCCAGAAATCATTTCAGATAAACCTATTCCTGATAGTAAGCTTAAACTGCTGGAGCTGCTAAGCAAATTACAAGATCCTGATATTGAATTTAAAACGATCGAGTCAATCATTCGCCAAGACCCAGGCCTTAGTCTAAAATTACTACGTTTACTTAACTCAGCCGCTATTGGGTTTCCCAGACAAATAAACTCGCTACGTGAAGGCCTTGTTATTTTAGGGCTAAAAGCGATAAAAACATGGACAACAATAATTGTTATGAGCGAGATGAGTCCTGGACCAGCAGAACTAATTCAGGTGACGTTGGTCAGAGCCAAGATGGCAGAAAAGATAGCGCCTGAATTTGACTGTCATTCTGAGGCTGGTTTTTTATTGGGCTTGTTCTCAACGATTGATACGATGCTGTCAAAGCCCATGAATGAGGTTATTAACTCGATCCCTCTAAGCAATGAATCAAAGCTTGCACTAATTAGTCGAGGTGGTATAAAAGGCCAACTATTGAATTGCATTATCGACTACTGTGAAGGCCGCTGGTCTCAGTCATCAGAAGACGGGCCTTCATTGGAAAAGCTGAGCAATGCCTATATTGAAGCTAATGAGTGGGCCACTATGACTCTTAATACAATTTAGTATTCATGACTGATTCCAAACTCTTACTCGAAGCAAAAGAACTATCTCGGTTTTTCGGCGACACTGCCGCCGTGAACAATGTCAGTTTTAATATTAAACAAGGTGAAGTCCTTGGATTTTTAGGCCCGAATGGTGCTGGCAAAAGTACGACAATGCGCATGTTGACCGGCAATCTCGCTCCAGATAATGGTCAGATAATAATCAATGGTATTGATTTACTGGATGACCCTAAACAGGCTAAAGCCTGTATTGGTTACCTACCTGAAACGCCACCACTTTATAAAGAACATACCGTCACTGAGTTTTTACAGTTTTGTGCCCGGCTGAATGGCATAGCTAAAAAACAGCAAAAATCTGCAGTCGACACAGTGATAGAACGCTGTGGTCTGACAGAAGTGAGCAAACGATTAATTGCGAATTTATCCAAAGGCTTTCAGCAGCGTGTTGGTATCGCACAGGCTATTATCCACTCGCCAGCCGTAGTGATCTTAGATGAACCGACCTCTGGGCTCGACCCCATCCAGATTCGGGAGATTCGTCAACTTATTCGTGATATTGCCAATGAACATAGTGTCATTCTGTCTACTCATATTCTGCCCGAAGTGCAGATGTTATGTGACAGAGTGCAAATCATTTCTAAAGGCCAGTTATTATTTAATGACAGTCTGCAAAAGTTAACCGAACAAATGCAATCAACCGCTATTGTAGTTGGTTTCTCACACAGTGTAGATATAGGTTCTTTGAGTGCTATCAATGGTGTGAATAATGTCGTAAAGATAGATGAACAGCATTTTAAACTCTCTTATCTGCCAGATCATGATCCAACACAGGCCCTTTTAAAAGAGGCTGTTGAACATAACTGGCCACTCACATCATTAATGCCCGAACAGCATTCTTTAGAAGATGTATTTATGAAAATCATTCGTGAAGAAGATGCCCATGTTTAACATCGCCCGTAATGAATTACATCGCTTGTTCTTATCACCTCTGGCTTGGGTAATCTTGGCATTGAGTCAATTATTGCTGGCTTATCTGTTTTTAACGCATATGGATTATTTCAACAGTATCCAAAGTCGCATTTCTGCTATTCCTGGTGCCCCAGGGGTCACAGAACTGGTAGCCATGCCACTCTTAAGTAATGCTGCGATCATTGCCCTGCTGATTAGTCCCTTGTTGACCATGCGCAGTTTTGCTGAAGAACGCAGAAATGAGATCCTTCCTTTACTCTCATCTGCACCGCTGAGCATGTTTGATATCGTCATTGGTAAGTTCTTAGGTACCCTGACATTTTTCCTGATAATGGCATCACTCACTGTTTTGATGATTTGTTCCCTGGCCGTTGGTACCACTTTGGATTTTTATCAATTAAGTGCAGGTGTTATTGGTCTGATTTTGTTAGTCGCCAGCTTCAGCGCGGTAGGCATTTATATGTCCAGTTTAACCAGACAACCTACCATCGCTGCTATCAGTACCTTTGCCATTTTATTTTTGTTTTGGATTATAGATTGGGCCAGTCACAGCACAACTGAATTCTCATTACTGAGTTGGCTGTCGTTGTTAAAACACTTTGAACCCATGATGCAGGGACAAATCAATACCCAGGATATCAGCTACTTCGCACTCATTATTTTTGCTTTTCTATTACTGACGGTTCGTCGACTGGATAGAGAACGTCTAGACCAATGAAAATCACCAAACGCGCACAACTCCTCATTCGTTTTCAGCAAGTTATATTTTATGCTTTGCTGCTGGCTGCCGTTGTCTTACTGGGTCAGCTGTCAATTGCCACCAATAAGCAGTTTGACTGGACACAAAATCATAGACATACGCTATCTGAAACCAGTTTAGCGATTCTCGATAATCTAAAAGATAATATTACTATCCAGGTTTTTGTGAGTCCTGATTATGAATACCGGGCTGCTATTATTGAATTATTACAACGCTATCAACAGCATAGCGATAAATTAACCATACAGTTTGTGGACCCAAGTTTTTCACCTGACATCGTCAGACAATTTAATATCCAACAGCAAGGTGAAATGGTAGTCAGCCATGGTGAACAAAAACAGCATGTGTTTGATCTGTCCGAACAATCACTAAGCAATGCCTTGGTCACTGTCTCCCGACAATCACAGCCCTGGTTAATATTTGTTGAAGGCCATGGTGAACGCAGTCCGTATGATAAAAGCGACTTTGGCTTGAGTACACTGGTACAAAATCTAGGCAATCAAGGCATAAAAGTCCGTTCACAAAACTTATTGGATACACCAGACATCCCGGACAACAGTGCGGCTTTAGTCATTGCCAGCCCTGAAAAAGAATGGCTACCTGGTGAAATCAATATTGTTCGCGACTATTTAGACAAAGGTGGCAATCTACTCTGGTTAGCAGACCCAACTCAGACTAAGTCGTTGGGAGCTTTGGCTGAAAAATTAGGCATTGAATTTGTGCCAGGCACGGTACTTGATCCTAACTCCAGCATGCTGGGGATTGATGACCCACGCTTTGTTCTGATTACCGACTATGCCAATCATCCTGTCGGTCAGGCCGCCAAAAGTGTCACCATTCTGGCCGAAGCCAGTGCCATCCAAATAGCTGAAGATAACTCAGAAAACCCATGGCGTTATATCAATCTTTTGAACAGCCAGCCTAATGCCTGGGTGGAAACTTCTAGCATTACACAAGCAAACCTCAGTCAGCAAACATTCGATAAAGGTGCTGATGTGGCCGGCCCAGTTTCACTCGGCATGCTCATTACCCGCGATACGGACAGCAATATCGATAAATCACAAAGGATTGCCGTTATCGGTGATGCCGACTTTGTCGCGAATAGCTACATTGGTA